>NZ_NDYP01000002.1:0-300000 GCF_002165775.1 Campylobacter concisus
CTTGATAAATTTTTACAAGACGCAAAAGAGCTCGACGTGGACGCGATATGTGACGGCAAAGAGGTCTATATAGGTGCGATAATGGAGCACATTGAAGAGGCTGGAATTCACTCTGGCGACTCAGCTTGCATATTGCCACCGATGAGCTTAAGCGCAGAAATGATAAAAAAAGTGGAGAAGCAAACCAGAGATATTGCTCTAAATTTAGGCGTTGTCGGCCTTATGAATATCCAGTTTGCTATCTATGAAAACGAGCTTTATATGATCGAGGTAAATCCTCGCGCGAGTAGAACCGTGCCGTTCGTGAGTAAGGCTACTGGCGTGCCTATGGCAAAGGTGGCGACAAGAGTTATGTGGCAGGGAAATTTACGTGAGGCTCTTAAATTTTATGATGATTACAAGGTTGTTTATGAAGATGGCGATATCCTAAAACCTCGTGTTAGCTCGCATATTTGCGTAAAAGAGTGCGTGTTGCCGTTTAATAAGCTAAGCGGCGCCGATCTCATCCTTGGTCCTGAGATGAAGAGTACGGGTGAGGTTATGGGTATAAGCCACGATTTTGCAAGCTCATTTGCAAAGAGCCAGATCGCTGCAAGCAACACTTTGCCAAGCAAAGGCAGGGTATTTTTAACGCTAGCTGACGCTGATAAATCTTACGCGCCTGATCTTGCAAGAGAGCTAATAGCGCTTGGCTTTAGCATCATCGCAACTGGCGGCACGCATAAAATTTTAAGCGAAGCTGGCGTTGAGGCTGAGTTTGTCTATAAGATAAGCGAAGGCAGACCAAACGTCGAAGATAGGCTAAAAAACGGCGACATCGCACTTGTTATAAATACAAGCGATACAAAATCAAGCGTGGATGATGGCAAAAAGATCCGTCAAAACGTGCTTAGATTTAAAATTCCTTACTTTACAACGATCCGCGCAGCACTTGCTGCTGCTAAGTCGCTAAGTGCAGTTCTAACTGGCAAAGCACTTGAAGTAAAAAGCTTGCAAGAGTATCTAAGCGAGAAATGAGCCAAAAAGAGTGCGTAGTAGAAGCGTTAGCTAGCCTTGGTGGCATGGCAACGCTTTTTGATCTTTATCATAAAACTGATGTTAGCGCTTGGGGTAGTAAAACTCCATTTGCTAGTATAAGACGGATAGTGCAGACTAATAAAGAATTTTATAAGATCAGAACCGGACTTTGGGGACTTTGTGAGTTTAAGGATAAAAATTTAGCCAAAACAGGTGATAGCAAGAGTGAGCAAAATGAGAAATTTACACATTCTTATTTTCAAGGCGTTATCGTTGAGATAGGAAATTTAAGACATTTTCAAACATTCATTCCAGCTCAAGATAAGAACAAAATTTATAAATCAAATAAGAAACTTTGCGAGCTTGTGAGCTTGAGTAAGATATATAAATTTAGTTATGAAGATATCGTTAAAAGAGCAAAAACAATAGATGCGATATGGTTTAACGAAAGAAATTTACCAAACTCATTTTACGAAGTTGAACATAGTACAGACTTTAAAAATTCACTAAACAAATTTTTTGAGCTTCAAGACTTTAATGCTAGGATGTTTATAGTCGCAGACAAAAAGAGGCAAAGAGAGTATGAAAGCGTTTTGAAGGCTAGTATCTACGAGCAGATAGCTCAAAAGGTAAAATTTGCTAGTTACGAAGATATATCAAGGCAGCTTGAAAGAGAGAGTGAGCAAGCATTTATTAAAATGGGAATTTAATGAAAGAATTTGAAGTTGAGATAACTGAAATTTTAAGTAAAAAGATAAAGTTTAAAGCAAAAGATCAGCATGAGGCATGTAAGATCGCCAAAAAGGCTTATGAAAAGAGCGAGATCGTGCTTGGAGCTGATGATTTTACTGAGGTGAAATTTAATATCTTGCCCATAAGTAAGCCAAACAATCAAGGTAAAAAATGAATAATATAACTCCTTTTGATGAATTTATGGCAAGTTTAAAAGAGACAAATGCTACGCTCGGCTACTTTTGTGATTTTAAAAAATGTTCTAAAAACCTTGCAGAGGTCGCTACCAAACTTAATGCTTTAAATTCCTTACTTGGTTCAAAAGATTTGAAAACAGATATTTTCAGAGTGAAACCTTTCTGAGATTAAATTCGCAAAATTTGTTCCACTGCGGTTTTTTCTGGCATTTGTGTCAAGTCCAACCTCTACGCCAAACACATAATCACATAAATTTTTAATTTTTCTATCCTTGAAAATTTCATCAAGTCCAGTCTCTAAAAGAAAGTTGTAAATTTTCTCTGGCTCATCAAAATAACTCTTTAACTCAAGTAAACTGCCACTTGAACTCACAACTTTTCTACTACTTTCTCGAACGGCAATTAGTAAATTTAGCACCTCAAAACAGCTTCGATATTCTTTAAAAAGCGTGAAACTATCTGCTTTCAAGCTGAAGTATCAAGCTCAAATTTTTCATTAAATTTAGGTAGTGATGTGAAGATATTTGATTTTTCGACTCGCATACAAAATATCACTTATCTAATCGAAGCAAATTTTTATAGTGGCGGTGGCTCGAAATTAAACGAAGTAGCAAGAGCTTACATCGAAATAGCCAAAAGGATCTCCCCTTTGTCAGAGTATAAATTTATCTGGATCACTGATGGCTGGGGTTGGCACGATGCTAGAAATAAGTTGCAAGAGGCCTATAAGAGTGTAAGGATTTATAACCTTGCAAATTTGCACCTTTTTATAAATGAGCTTAAAAATGCGTAATGATTTCAGACTCATAAATGGTGACTGCTTCAGTGAATTGGCTAAATTTAAAGGTGAGTTTGATCTTATCTTTGCGGATCCACCATATTTTCTTTCAAATGGCGGACTTAGCATCCAAAGCGGGCAGATAGTTAGCGTAAATAAAGGCAAGTGGGATGAGGGCACAAATATCGATGAGATCGACGAATTTAACCTACAATGGCTCAAACTCGCTAAAAACGCACTTAGTAATAACGGTAGCGTGATGATAAGTGGGACGTATCACAACATCTTTTCTATAGGTAGAGCGCTTCAAAAGCTTGATTATAAAATTTTAAACATCATTACGTGGCAAAAGACCAATCCTCCGCCAAATTTTAGCTGCAGGTATCTAACACATAGCACTGAACAGGTTATTTGGGCTAGAAAAGATGAGAAACATAAGCACATCTTTAACTATGAGCTTATGAAGCGGATAAATGGAGATAAACAGATGAAAGATGTGTGGAGTTTTGCTGCGATTGCTCCTTGGGAGAAAGCATGCGGTAAGCATCCTACGCAAAAGCCACTTTCACTTTTGATAAGGCTTATCTTGATGGCAAGTAACGAAAATAGCATCATTTGTGATCCTTTTGCAGGCTCAGCAACAACTGGCATAGCTGCAAATTTACTAGGTAGAAATTTTGTTGGTATCGAAAAAGAGCAGGAATTTATGGATATAGCACTTAAGCGAAAGGCTGAGCTAGAAGCAAATTTTATAAAATTTAGAGATAAATTTAGTGATATAAAGTTGCTCGACAGCTTAAAATTTGGTTAGATTCAAGATACCTTACTTTACAACGATCCGTGCAGCACTTGCTGCTGCTAAGTCGCTAAGTGCAGTTCTAACTGGCAAAGCACTTGAAGTAAAAAGCTTGCAAGAGTATTTATCTAAAAAATAATAAATTTAAGGCAGTTTAGCTTATAGCTAAACTGTTTTTAAAGTATTGCTAGAAGCAGTAGATGTCTATGTATGGCATTTTGCTTTGAATTTTAGTCTAGCTTTCATCAATCTAGTAATATTAAAGCTTATGTTTAATATAATCTCACTCAAAAGGAGAGATTATGAAAATTTTAAATGCTTTTTTTACGGGTATTATATTTGCCCTTGCTCCTATTTTTACACTATTTGTTGGAATTTACAACAACTACTTTTCTTACTATGGCATAAGCGAGTATTTTAATGTTGTTTTTGTTGATAACGTGCCTTTCCTATGGCTTTTGCCTATATTTTTTATATTTGGGTATTGCTTTTTTTACGCGCCTTTTAGAAAAATTTTTAGAGCTTTTTATTTAGTTTTGCTGATAGTTTGTGCTTTTAGTTGGTATCCTGACTTTGGACGCACTTTAGGAGAGAATTATTTTATGAGTAAATCGCTATCTTTAGATATCTCATCAAATTTAGAAAATGAGCAAAAGACTGATGGAAAGATACTTTATGAAGGACGAAGAGAAATTTATTTTTTAAGAAGCGATAATAATAAAGTCGTTAAAATTTCAAAGTAAAGTTTTACCTTTATTTAGTTAAAATGGCATAAAAATTTAAAGGTTTAAAATGCGTTTAAAACTCCCACACGTTCCGTATATTTCACATAAAATAGCAATAGATCTTCTAAATTGTGGTTTCGTAAGACTAAATAAAGGTATTGAGCCAATCGTAGCAAAAACAAGTGAAATTTTAACAGTCGATATTCAAAAAGAAAGAGCTTTAGATGAGCGAGTAAATGAGCTTTTGGAGAAAAATGAAGATGAGATGCAAACTATGCAAATTGACCGCAAAAATATGTTTTGGCTCGTTAAAAAGAAGCTCGCAGGTGAATTTGATGTAATTTTAACCCACGAAGATAGATTTAGTAATATCGCTCACAAAGTGCTTGAAGCTATTTGGAAGAGCGGCTTTGTTGATTATAATGTATCTGAAAATCGCGTAAAAAATGTGATTTATAACTCAATAGACGAGTACTTAAAAAGCTATGAGAAGATAGAAGATGATGTTTATGAAATGATACAAAATTATAAACATAAGCTAATCCCAGGAACTGATGAATATGATCTTGTCTTTGAGCGTTTGTATCAAGATGAGCTTAAAAAAAGAGGTATGCTTTAATGAAAGCTTACATTTATATTGAAAATGGTGTTTTTTTAGAAGCAAAAGCTTTTGGTGCTCATGGTGAGTGTGCAGGCGAGCTCGTTTTTAATACCTCGATGACTGGCTATGAAGAGATCATGAGCGATCCAAGCTATGCTGGTCAGTTTATCGTCTTTACGATGCCAGAAATAGGTATAGTAGGCATAAATGAAGATGATATGGAGAGTCTTAGAATTCATGCAAGTGGCGTTATAATGAGAAGCTATAACGAGACTCCGTCAAATTACCGCTCGCAAAAATCTTTGGGAAAATTTTTCGAAGAGCAAGGTAAATTTGGTGTTTATGACGTTGATACTAGATACCTTACAAAGATGCTACGTGACGAGGGTGCGCTTATGGCTTATATCTCAACGCAGATAAGTGATAAAGACGAGCTAAAACGTAGGCTTGAAAGTAGCGGGCGTATCGAAAATATAAACTACGTAAAAACAGTTAGTGCGATGGATGAATATGAGCACAAAAAAGGCGCTTGGGATAGAAATTTAAAGTCATATAAGCCGCTAAAAAGTATTGGTAAAAAGATAGCTGTTTTTGACTTTGGTGTAAAGAGAAATATCCTAAACGAGCTATGTGAAACTGGTCTTGAAGTCATCGTAGTGCCACACGACACTAAGGCTGAAATTTTGATAGAAAAATTTAAAAATGGCGAGATAAATGGGGTGTTTTTATCAAATGGTCCTGGTGAGCCAAAAAATTTAAAGGCTGAAATAGGCGAGATCAAAAAGATGATTGAGGCTAAGATACCTATATTTGGCATTTGCCTTGGACATCAGTTACTCTCAAACGCCTTTGGGTACGAGACATATAAGCTTAAATTTGGTCAGCACGGAGCAAATCACCCAGTGCTAAATTTAGAGACAAAAGCGATCGAGATAACAACACAAAATCACAACTACAACGTACCTGAGAGTATCGCAGAAGTAGCTGTTGTGACTCATAGAAATTTATTTGACAACACGATCGAGGGTGTGAGATACAAAGACTATCCGATCTTTTCAGTTCAGCACCACCCAGAAGCAAGTGGTGGTCCAAGCGAGAGTAAATATATATTTAAGCAGTTTTTAGAAATTTTATAAGATGCAAAACATAAACCTTTACATGATTGTCTCAGTTGCATTTTTAAGCAGCTTTAGTCATTGTGTAGGTATGTGCAGCGGATTTTTGAGCTTGCAGACTCTATTTTTTAAAGGTAAGAATAAAATAGAAATTTTAATGCTAAGCACACTTTATAGTCTAGCTAGAATTTTTGCTTATGTAGTTTTAGGAGCTTTGTTTGGCGCCTTTGGAGTTGTTATTAGCTTTAGCATGCAGGCAAGAGGTCTTATATTTTTCATAGTTGGCTTAGTGATCGCGTTTATCGGCATTACCTTACTTTTTAGGGGTGAGCTTTTAAAATTTGTAGAGAATCAAAAGGCGCTTAATTTTGTAGTAAGAATTGCAAAAACAAGGATTCAAAAGAAAAATTTAGCAAATTTTTTATTACTTGGTTTTTTAAATGGCTTTTTGCCTTGTGGTGTGGTTTATTATTTTTTGGCACTTGGGATTTTAAGTGCAAATTTTATTGATTCGGCTTTTATAATGCTTGTATTTGGTCTTTGTACATTGCCAGCCATGCTTTTAGCTAGCTTTGTATTTGGGATTTTAAATGAAAAATTTAAAGACATAATGTTTAAGATTTCGGCTAGCATAATGATAATAAATGGAATTTATCTATCATTTTTAGGATATAGAGCAAATGCCTAAGATAGTAAAGTAAGAAAGATAATTGTTAATTGCGTCAAAATTTATGATGTTTGATAAATATAACCAAAAAGGAAGAATAAATGAGCAAGATTCTTAATAATCTAACCGTTCTTATCGTTGAAAATGAGGGAGATGGTAAAAAAATAGTACAAGAAGTTATGCGAGATAAATTCGAAAAAGTTATCACTGCTCAAAATGGCGATGAAGGACTTAAGAAATTTAAAAAATATAATCCAAATATGGTTATAACAGACGTTTTTATGCCTATAATGAATGGCCTTGATATGGCTAAAAGCATTAAAGAAATTTCAAAAGATACACCTATTATAGTTTTTAGTACAAATAGTGAAAAAGAAACACTTCTAAAGGCGATAGATGTTGGTATTGATAAATACGTTTTAAAGCCGATTGATCTTGATGATTTTTTGGTTACGTTAGAAAATGTTGCTAAAAATAAGATAGAAACAGCAAATATTATTCAGGTTACAAATGGATATAGTTTTAATAAAATAAAACGTGTGCTTATTAGAGATGGTGTTGAAATTTCTCTTACAAAAAAAGAGCTTGCATTTATATCTTTACTCATAAAAAGACTTGGTACGCTTGTACTTCACGATGAAATAAAAAATGTTGTTTGGGTTGGCGAGAGCGTGACAGAGGCTGCTATTAGGACCTTCGTTAAGCGTGTCAGAGATAAAGTCGGTAGTAATTTTATAAAAAATGTTCCTGGACTTGGTTACAAAATAGATAGAAGACTCTCCTAGTAAAAGAGAATTTATATTAATTAAGTCTTTTTATAGTTTTTCTACTCTAAAATAACCGAAAATTAATATAAATTTAACTAGGAGGAAAATTTATGCGACCATCCCAGTTGCTACATTATGATTATAGTGTGGTAAAACTCTTTATGTTCTCCACGATATTTTTTGGTATTGTTGGCATGGCTATTGGTGTTTTGGTGGCTTTCCAGCTTGCCTGTCCTGATCTAAACTATATAGCTGGTGAGTATTCGGCATTTGGTAGATTGCGTCCTCTTCATACTAACGGTATCATTTTTGGTTTTATGCTCTCTGGTATATTTGCCACTTGGTATTACATAGGACAGCGTGTTCTAAAAGTATCAATGAGCGAATCTCCGTTTTTGATGTTCATTGGTAAGCTTCATTTTTGGCTTTATATATTTGTTATGATTCTAGCTGTTGTGACGCTTTTTATGGGCGAGAGTACATCTAAGGAGTATGCCGAGCTTGAGTGGCCACTAGATATTGCAGTAGTAGTAGTCTGGGTGCTTTGGGGCATAAGTATATTTGGACTTATTGGTATTCGCCGTGAGAAAACACTTTACATCTCGGTTTGGTATTACATTGCTACATTTCTTGGCGTTGCTATGCTTTATCTATTTAATAACATGGAAATTCCAACAAGGCTAGTTAGTGGATATGGCTCATGGCTACACTCAGTTTCGATGTATGCTGGCTCTAATGATGCTTTGGTTCAGTGGTGGTACGGTCACAACGCAGTTGCGTTTGTATTTACAGTAGCGATCATCGCCCAAATTTATTATTTCTTGCCAAAAGAGAGCGGACAGCCAATATTTTCTTATAAGCTTTCGTTATTTTCATTCTGGGGCCTTATGTTTATCTATCTTTGGGCTGGCGGTCACCACCTAATATATACTGCTGTGCCTGATTGGATGCAGACTATGGGTTCAGTTTTTTCTATTGTTTTGATTTTGCCTTCTTGGGGCTCAGCTATTAATATGCTTCTTACAATGAAAGGCGAATGGACACAACTTCGCGAGAGCCCGCTTATTAAATTTATGATTTTAGCTTCAACTTTTTATATGTTTTCAACTCTTGAAGGCCCTATCTTGGCTATCAAATCTGTAAATGCACTAGCTCACTATACTGACTGGGTGCCAGGACACGTACATGATGGTGCACTTGGCTGGGTTGGTTTTATGACTATGGCAGCACTTTATCATATGACACCACGTGTCTTTAAGCGCGAAATTTATTCAAAATCCTTAATGGAAGCTCAATTTTGGATACAAACAACAGGTATCGTTTTATACTTTGCTTCTATGTGGATTGCTGGTATTACGCAAGGCATGATGTGGAGAGCAACTGATAGCTATGGAAATTTACTCTACTCATTTATTGATACTGTTGTAGTACTTATACCTTATTATTACATTAGAGCTATTGGTGGGCTTTTGTATTTGATTGGCTTTTTGATGTTTGCTTACAATATCTACAAATCAACTTCTGCTAAAGCTATTTTGGCAGAGCCAAAAAGTGCAACGCCTATGGGCGGTGCTAAAGCCAATGCGGAGGTGATGTGATGTTTGCTTGGTTAGAAAAAAATCCATTCTTTTTTGCAGTTTGCGTCTTTATCGTCATAGCTTATGCTGGTGTGGTAGAAATTTTACCTGACTTTGCAAATAGAGCTAGGCCACTTGAGGGCACAAAGCCTTATACGGTTTTAGAGCTTGCTGGAAAAAAAATATATATACAAAATGGTTGCAACACTTGTCACTCACAGATGATACGTCCGTTTAAAGCAGAGACTGATAGATACGGCATGTACTCGCTAAGTGGCGAATTTGCTTATGATCGTCCGCATCTTTGGGGTTCAAAAAGAACTGGCCCAGATCTTATGCGTGTGGGTAATTATAGAACGACAGATTGGCATGAAAATCATATGTTAAACCCAGCCTCTGTTGTGCCAGGTTCGATCATGCCGGCATATCCATTTTTATTTAAGAAAAATGCTGACATAGAGACTGCTTACGCTGAAGCACTAACTGTTAAAAAGGTCTTTAATACGCCTTATGATGAGAAAGATATGCCAGCTCTTGGTACTTTTGAGCAAGCAAATGCTAACGTGAAAGAGCAGGCTGCAAGTATCGTTGAAAGTATGAAAGACGAGCAAGTAAAAAGTGCTTTTGCAAAGGGTGAAATTCGTCAGATCGTGGCACTTATCGCCTATCTAAATAGCCTAAAATAGGAGTTAGTAATGGACATTAGAGAACTTCAAGCTTATGGCTATTTTATTTTGACAGCATTTTTAGCTATCACTTTGTATGCTTATTTTTTTCATCTTTATAAAAGTGAAAAGCAAGGTAGAAGAAATTATGAGAAGTATTCAAGATTAGCCCTAGATGATGAGATCGGTAGTAAAATTTTAGAGCAAAAGGCTACAAAGGAGAGCGTATGCAATGGCTAAATTTAGAAGATAATATAAATTTACTTGCGTTAATAGGTGCCATCTTAATTATCGTACTAACTGTCGTTGTAGCTGGCAAGTATGTTGGTCAAATGAAAGTTAAAAAAGATGAAAGCGTAGAGCTTAGCGAGCACAACTGGGATGGGATAGGCGAGTATAAAAATCCAGTTCCATTTGGTTGGGCGGTAGTTTTTTTACTAACTCTTGTTTGGGCGATCTGGTATTACTTACTTGGTTATCCACTAAATTCTTACTCACAAATCGGTGAATATAATAAAGAAGTAAAAGAGGCAAACGCTAAATTTGAAAAAGAGTATGCAAACCCAAGCAAAGAAACACTTCATGCTATGGGAGAGAGCGTATTTTTGGTGCAATGCTCAGCATGTCATGGTATCACAGGCGATGGCATTGGTGGTAAAGCTGCAAATTTACAAATTTGGGGTAGCGAACAAGGAATAATTGATACGATACTAAATGGCTCAAAGGGGCTTGATTATCCTATGGGTGAGATGCCAGCTGGGCTAGCTGATGCTAATGGAGCAAAGGCTATCGCAGCTTATGTTGCAAAAGAGATAAGTGCTATAAAAAGTACAAAAAATGAAAATTTAGTAGCTATGGGAAAAGAGCTTTACGCAGCTTGTGCAGCTTGTCACGGAGATGATGGCAAGGGCATGGATGGTATGTCGGCTGATCTTAGTAAATATGGTTCAAGTGAGTTCATCGTAGATGTACTAAATCGTGGTAAAAACGGCAATATCGGTGTTATGCCTAAATTTAATGATGGCAGATTAAACGAGATACAACAAAAAGCAGTTGGCGAATATGTCATATCGCTATCAAAGGGCGAATAATGGAAAATAAAAATAGAAATATCTTTGCTTTAAATGGTATTAGCGGTTATTTGGTGGCAGTTTTGCTTTTGCTATCTATCCTTGGCGTACTTACTTATATTGGTATTGGCTTGCAAAAAGATGTAGCAACCAAGCCTTACTCATTAAAAGATGCAAGTAGCATTGAGATGAAGAGCGTTGATAACGCTAAACACGTCATTATAAAGGAGTAGCGATGCTAGGCATAATAGAAAAAGCCATAATCTTGCTGATAGTTGTTGCAGGAGCTATTTGTGCGTGGTCAGTGCTTACATCAAACCACCTTTTTGTAGGCTAGGTGTGAGAAAATTTATACTCATTTTTATATTTTTGCTCTCGCAAAGTTTGGCTTTGGGAGCAAATTTTGTGATAAATAATGATGAAATTCTAAGCCAAAAAGTAAGTGCAAAGCTAAATGAGATCGGCAGTGAGCTTTACGCAAAAAGCGGTATAAATTTAGTAGTTGGCGTATATAAAGATGGTGAGCTAGAAGCTCTTTTTAAAGAGCAAAACCTTAGCTCACCTTATGCTTTTTTACTGCTTATAAAGGATAAAAAGAAAGTAGAAATTTTTGCCGATGCTAATACTTCAAAACTTTTTAATAAAGAACAAATTTTAAGTGTAAATCCAGAATCAGGAACGATAATTCCTATTTTGGTTTCTAAAAATGGCAAAGATGTCTATAACGCTGCTATATTAAATGGTTACGCTGATATTGCCGAGCAAATCGCATCTAGCTTAAATTTTCAGCTTGAAAGTAGTGTTGGAAATTCAAACAAAACTACGTTAAATTTTTTAAGATTTTTCATCTATGGTTTGGTTGTATTTTTTGTAATTGTTGTCTTTTATAAAAAGGTAAAAAATGGATAAAAAAACCTTTTGGCCTTATACTATCGTACTTAGCTTTATTGCTATCATTATCGCTTGTGCAGTAACGATCATTATAGCACTGAAACATCCAGTCGAGATGGATAGCTCCTATATGCAAAGCTACCAAAATGTCGATGAAAATATAACCTTTATCAAAGAGAGTGAAAAACGCTTTGATGAGAAATTTGATCTAAAATTTGAGCCAAATTTTAATACCCTAAATGCCAAGTTTAAATTTCATCTAACTCCTAAAAAAGGAGAAATTTCAGCTTTAAAATATGAAATTTTACTCACTCGCCCACAGACAAATAAAGAAAATAAAATTTTAAGAGCTTCATGGCATGAAAATGATCTAGTAAGTGAAGAAACAAGCCTAAAAGAAGGCAGGTGGCAGCTACTTTTAAGGCTAAGTGACACTAATGATACAAGGTATTATAAATTTGATCTTAATGTCACAAAATGATCTTAAAATCGTAGCTTTGGTATCTGGGAAAGATTTCAAAGCTAGATTTAAATTTTAACAAACTAATCTTTTTGGCTAAAACTAAAACCAAGTTGCTAAGTTCTTATCAAATAAAGCTATAAATCAAATCTCTTTAAATCCAAAATTTAATCCCAAACGCTCGCAAGTGCCGACATATTCTTTAAATTTATAGATTAATGGATGCCATTTTTGCGTATCTATCTTTTCATCTTTTAGCAAATTTTCATCTACAAAAATGCCTGTAATCTTACAAGTAACGATGCTAAACCACTCTTTTAACTCTATCTTTTCTACAGCCGTTTCTATCTGTATCTTACACTCTTTTATCCTGACGGTTTTTGCATTTATGCCAGGCTCTTTGTTGAGATTTGCCACCTTAAATTTGTCGTGCTCGTAGATGTAGCCAAGATTCTTTTTTTCTTCTGGCACGTTACTATCGCCAGTTAGTTTTTCCATTTTTTGCACAGCTTCTAACAGACCCTCATCACATAAATTTAGCGTGATATCTGAACCATTTTTGATATTTTTAAAGCCTTGATTTTCAATGCCTATGCCAAGCACCACTGTATTTCCTAACGTCCAAGAAGATGAAAGCACCGTGATATCATCGTTTGTGTTTTTATCTTTTGTGGTAGCCAGCAAAACCGGAAAGCCGTAGTAAAAACCTTGTCTGTTTAACTCTTTATGCATTTTTACTCCTTTTTTATGATTGTAGCTTTTGGCTCTTTAAGGCTTAAAATTTTAATGTATTTAGATAAAAATTTAAAGCTTTACCTAAGCGTAAAAAGCGCTCTTTTATCAGCATTTAGCTATCATTGCTTAAAAATTTAAGAGAGAAAAATGCATAACCTAAATCAACTTTTTGTATTTACGAACTCTCGTAAGATTCGTGAATTTAATGCAAGTTTTAATGATGAGCTAATCCCAAAAAGCCTAAGTATCGCCGAGTTTTATAAAAAGATAGTTTATGTAGATGGTAGGTTTGAGATTGATAGCACCTATGCTTTGGTGCTTATGAATAGAGCCTGTGCCAGTGTCAAAAAGGCAAACTCGGTTCTTAAAATTCCAACTGAGTTTTTTGAATTTTTGAAAAATAATGACTATCTTTTTTCATTTTTTAAAGAGCTAGCTATTAGTAAAAAGAGTATTGCTGAGATCAAATTTAACGATATTTACGCTAACTTTGAGGAGCATTTAAACATACTTGAAGAGGTTTTAAAAGAGTATGAGAGATTGCTTGATAGAGAAAATCTCTACGATGATATAACCTTGCCAAAAATTTACTCCATTAATGAAGGCTATATCAGAAGCTTTAGTGAAATTTCACTACACATAGATGGAATTTTAAGCGAATTTGAGTGGGAAATTTTAGAGAAAATCTCAAAGCTAACTACGCTAAAAATTATCTTTCAAACTAGTGTTTTCAACACAAAGCTAATCAATAAAATAAGGCAAATTTCAGCTATTAACGAGATTGAAAATTACAAAAAATATGAGCTAAATTTAAAGACAAATGAGCTAATTTGCTTAGAAAATATCAAAAAATTTGAGCCAGTCTTAGAAAAGCGGTTTGCCACTAGAAGCCTGCAATGTGCCTACGCTATGGCAAAGGCGAGCGAGTTTGTGCGTGATGGAATAAAGCCTGAAAACATCGCTGTCATATTGCCAGATGAGAGTTTTAGTGAAATTTTAAGGCTTCATGATAGCAATAAAATTTTTAACTATGCTATGGGCGAGAGCTTTAAAAATACAAAATTTTATGAGACGTTTTTTTACATTACAAGAGCGATAAACGAAGAGATAAAGCCAGTTTTTGATCAAAGTAAGTGTGAGAGCTACGAGGAGCTTGGTTTTATCTTGAACACACTTGGCGTAAGCGAAGAGCTTTTTAATAAATTTAAATCAAGCTATTTTGATCTTTGCGATTTTGCTAAATTTAAAGGGCTAATAGATGAGCTTTTAACTCTTGAAAATGAGCCAAGATGCGAAGAGAAGCTCGCGCTTGAGCTTTTTAGGATTGAGAATTTATGTAGGTATTTTAGCTTTAGCTTAAAGCAGTTAAGTGAAATTTTCTTGCTAAATATCTCGCGCCTTAGCATCGATGATGTGGGTGGTGGAAAGATCAGTGTCATGGGCATGCTAGAGAGTCGTGGAATGAAATTTGATGGCGTGATCATAGTTGACTTTAATGATAACTTCATCCCAGCAAGAAGCACAAATGAGATGTTTTTAAACTCAAAAGTGAGGCAAAAGGCAGGGCTTATAAGCTACCTTGAGCGTGAAAATTTGCAGAGATTTTACTATGAAAGCCTTATAAACAATGCCAAAAAGGTCGCCATAAGCTGTGTTTTAAACGAAGAGAGTATTCCTTCGAGATTTTTAAAAAATTTCAAAACAATAAAAGATGAGAAATTTAGTGACGAGGCATATTTAAAATTATTTTTAAAAGGAAATACAAGCCTAAATTTAAGCGATGATGAGATCATTTTGGAGCATGATTTTTTCACTAGACCGCTATCATTTTCGACACTAAATTTATTTCTAACTTGCCCAAGAAAGTATTATTACGCAAAGATAGCTGGTATAAAAGGAGCAAAAGCCATAGCAACTGAGCCAGGATCTAAGCAAGGAAATAGCGTGCATAAGGCGCTTTATGAATACTACACGAGTGAATTTTATAGACAAAAAAATATATTTGATTTGGCTATTTTTAAAGAAATACTTGCAAAGCAAGATTTTTCTTCGCTTGAGCTTGAGATTTGGTCGCAGAAATTTAAAGAATACGCAGAGTTTGAAAATGAACGTTTAAGTGCTGGCTTTAGAGTGCTTGAGTGCGAAAAAGACATAGAGAGCAGTTTTTGTGATGTAAAGATAAAAGGCATTATCGATAGGATCGATGCTAGCCCTGATGGTGAGCCTTTTATACTTGATTATAAAACTGGTGAGGCAAATGCGAACTCGCTTCAGCTTGCATTTTATGAAGCACTTTATGGTAGCGAGGTAAAAAGTGCTTATTTTGCTCTAAAGAATGAGCCTGTGCTTATCAGCTCTAAAAAAAGCGTGGATGATCTAAAGGCTGAGATAGAAAATCTAAAGAGCATAAATAACACTAAGATAAATTTTGAAAGAAAGAGCGGAGCTTGTAAATTTTGCGAGTATGTCATACTTTGTAGGAGAGAGTTATGAAAGATTTTTTAGCCCTAAAAGCAAGTGCTGGAAGCGGGAAAACATTCGCTTTAAGCGTTCGTTATATCGCTTTGGTGCTTAGAGGCGAAAATATAAACGAGATCATCGCTCTAACCTTTACCAAAAAAGCGGCCAATGAGATGAAAGAGCGCATAATCGCAACTTTTTTGGACTTGCAAAACAAAAAAGACGAGCTTGATAAGCTTTGCAAAGAGCTTAGTTTGAGCCAAGATGAGGTCATAAAAAGACGCGATGAGAAGCTTGATAGGTTTTTGCAAAGTGAGCTAAAAATTTATACATTTGATGCATTTTTCTCTGGAATCCTAAAGAAATTTAGTCAAAATTTAGGGCTTAGTCCTGATTACAGTGTGCAAGATAGTCTGCAAGATCTGGCGTGGAAGAAATTTGTAAAAGAGGCAAGCAAAGATCAAAAGCTTCTTAGTGAGCTTGCACTCATGATGATCATCTCAAGCCAAAAAGAGGCGAGTTTCTCACAGACTTTGGCTAAATTTTATGAGAGTTTTGGCGGTGAGCTAAAAGATAGTGGTGCAGGCTATCCAGATGATAGTAAGGTAAGGGCGGCGCAAAGGGCGATAAATGAGTATATAGCCTTGCAAAATGGTGCTAGTGATACGGCCAAAAAGACATTTAGTGAGCAAAGTTTGTTTGAGCTTTTTAAAAACAAGGTCTTTGAAAGAGAGAGCCTAGATTACCGCACTCTTAGTAAAATTTATACAAGTGAGCTTGATAGGCTCTTTAACGAGCTAAAAGAGGCGGCAAAAGAGTATATTTTGGAGGTCGAAAGATACAGACTTAGCGGTTTTAGCAAGCTCTTAAACGTTTATAAATACTCAAATTTAGAGCTAAATAAAGAGATAAATGCTTTAAGTTTTGCTGATATAAATAAGCTGGTCTTTAAGCTTTTGGTTGAAAATTTTGATAAAGATGTGCTTTATTTCAGGCTTGATGGCCGCATAAATCACCTTTTGATAGATGAGTTCCAAGATACAAATGTGATCCAATATGAGATCATCTTGCCGCTCATCGCTGAGATCGTATCTGGATATGGTCAAAATGGGCTTGGAAGCTTCTTTTATGTGGGCGATACAAAGCAAAGTATCTATAAATTTAGAGGTGGGAAAAAAGAGCTTTTTGACAAGCTTGGGGAGGATTTTAGTCAGATAGATATAGAAAATTTACCAAGCAACTACCGCAGTTTAAAGGCTTTGGTGAAATTTAATAACGCTATTTTTGAAGAAATTTATCATAGATATGGGCTTAGCTTTGAGCCACAAGAGCCAGCTAAAAAAGATAAGGAGCTAAACTACAAAGTAAGTGGCGAGTGTCCTTATTTTGAAGCCGAGGAAGATGACTATGGCTACTTGCGTGTGCTAAGTGACGAGGATATCGCGGGTGCGGCAGTTTCACAAGTAAAAGAGCTACTTGCTGCTGGCGTAAATGTAAGTGAGATAACTGTGCTTTGCTGGAAAAATAGCGACATCAGCCTCATCTCAGAGGTGCTTAGCAGTGAGGGGATAAAAAGCGTAAATGAAGGCACCTTGGAGCTAAAGCGAACGCCGTTTGTTGCAGCGATCATCGAGTATGCAAAATTTTGTCTTTTTAGTGAAGAAATTTATGAAAAAAATGTAAAAGCACTTGTAAATACAAATCCTAAAAGGCTAAAAATAAAAGCTGAAGATAGTGCGACAAAAAGCCTATTTTATTTAGCTAAAAATTTATATATAAATATGGCTGATGTTGATATTCTAAGGCTTTTTGAGCTAAGCAATGGCTATAAAAATTTAGGTGATTTTATCTTTAATCTTGAAAATTTTAGTTCTAAAATCAGCCCTAAAAATGCTGATGGCGTAAAAATAATGACTGTTCATAAGTCAAAAGGGCTCGAGTTTGCTCACGTGATAGTTTGTGATATGATGAGTAAGGGCAGAGGCGATGACTCAAACTTTATAGCAGAATATAACGAAAAAGGCGAGTGGATAGTAAAAAGTAGAATTTCTGGTAGAGAAAATTTTGACCCTGAGTATGCTGGCGTGTTAGAGCAAATAAAAGAGCTTGAGAAACAAGAAAATATCAATAAAATTTACGTCGCTTTCACTAGGGCTACAAAGTCGCTTATCATTATTAAACAAGCTGCTCCAAGTGGAAATAGTCCTAGCTTTTTTTCTTTTTATACTAGAAGCGATAAAAGCGAAGTAAACGACTATCTTGATTTAAAAGAGTTTAGTTTTGGTAAAATTTTACCTAGCAAGAGTGAGCAAAAAGAGGCAAAAAAAGATGAAAAAATGCCTGAAATTTTAAAGATAGAAAGGCAAGACGTAGAGGCAAGAGAGCAAAAAACGAGCGGTAAAAATTTAGAGGCAATCTATTTTGGCTTAGCGTTTCACTATTTGCTTGAGATGAGTGAGAAATTTGATGGAAATTCGCTTTTAAAAGCTAAGAGTTTAATGCTAAATAAATTTTATAAATTTCTCTCACCTGATAGGCTTGAAGATGCCTTTAAACGGGCAAAAATGCTAATAAATGAGCCAAAATTTCTAGAGTGCATAAAAGGCAAAGAAATTTACAAAGAGCAGCCGTTTAAAGTGAAAAATGAGCTAAAACAGATGGACCTTTTTTGCTTTAATGAGCGTGAAATTTGCGTGATTGATTATAAAACGACAGATAAAAATATAGAAGAGAACAAAAAACAAGTAAAAGAGTATAAAGATGCGCTTGCTAAATTTTATGAAAAACATAGTATAATCGCTGTCATTTTCTATGCACTTGAAGGCAAAATTTCATATATTGAAGTTTAAATGCTACTTAATTTAAGCTTTATTAAAGCATTGTTTAAATACAATCACAACTCAAAAATTAACTTGGCAAAGGTAAGAAAATGACAAAAATAACAAAGCCAAACGAAGTTAAACGAGACTGGATCGTTGTTGATGCAGCTGGTAAACGTTTTGGTAGATTGCTAACTGAGGTAGCAACTATACTTCGTGGCAAAAACAAACCATGCTTCACGCCAAACGTAGATTGTGGCGACTATGTTATCATCATAAATGCTTCAAAAGTAGAATTTACTGGTAATAACAAAGCTGAAGATAAACTTTATCACAGACACTCAGGATATTTTGGTAGCGTAAAGAGTGAAAAATTTGGCGATTTGATAGCAAATAAGCCAGAAAAACTATTTAAATTAGCTGTTCGTGGAATGCTTCCAAAAACTAAACTTGGAAGAGAGATGATAAAAAAACTAAAAGTTTATGCTGGCAGTGAGCATCCTCATACGGCACAAATAGCTAAAAAAGAAGGAAAATAATTATGGCAAAAGTTTATGCAACTGGTAAAAGAAAAACTGCCGTAGCAAAGGTTTGGGTAAAAGCTGGAAGCGGTAAAATCGTAGTAAATGGTATGGATCTTAATACTTGGCTTGGTGGACATGAAGCTATAAAGCTTAAAGTAATTCAGCCACTTCTAGTTACTAAACAAGAGAGTTTAATAGATGTAGTAGCTACAACTTTAGGTGGTGGTTATTCAGCACAAGCAGAGGCTTTGAGACACGGTATTTCACGTGCTTTAGCTGATATGGATGCTGATTTTAGAGCAGCACTTAAACCAAAAGGCTTGTTAACTAGAGATTCTCGTGTTGTTGAACGTAAGAAATTTGGTAGAAGAAAGGCAAGAAGAAGCCCACAATTTTCTAAACGTTAATGAATTTTTGCAAGTGCTTTTGCATTTGCAAAATTTAAGTTGTGTAAATTTCAAATTTACATTGTTAATTAAATTATGATTTAGAGTCGGTTAAATTTTATTCAGTTAAAATGTAACCACTTTAAAATAAATCCTAAGAAAGGAATTCTAAATATGAAAAAGATTGCTTTAGCTATGGTTGCCGCAACAGCGGTTTTTGCGTCTAACGCAGCATATAATTATGAAGTTACTCCAACTATTGGTGGTGTTCACCCAGAGGGAAATTTACGTGTAAAAGACCATAACTTCGTTGGTGTTAGAGCTGCTAGAAATCTTGAAGATTTTTTCTTTGATCAAGTAGAGCTTGGTGTTGATTACACTCAAAAAGCAAAAGAAAAAACAGGTAGCTTAACAAGAGAAGGAAGAGTTCTTAGATATCATGCAAATCTTGTAAAAGATATAGTTGATTTTGGACCAGTTAGTCTATATGGCTTAGTTGGTGCTGGTTATGAAGATGTTCCAGCTATTTTTGTTAAAAATGAAGATGGCGGTTTTGGCCAATATGGTTTTGGCTTAAGATATCAAGTAACTGATAGATTTGCTCTTAAAGCAGAAGCAAGAGACGCTATCAAATTTGAACATGCTGATCATAACCTATTCTATTCACTAGGCTTTGGTATCGGTCTTGACTCAAAAGCAGCTCCGGTTGTGGCAGCAGCTCCAGTTGCAGCAGCAGCTCCAGCAGCAACTCCAGTTCTTGATGATGATAATGATGGCGTGCCAAATGATATAGATCAATGCCCTAACACTCCAGCTGGCGTAGTTGTTGATGAAAGAGGATGCGAGAAAGTTATCGTTCTTAGAGATCTAGATGTTAACTTTGCATTTGATAGCTACAAAGTCGGACCAAAATATGCAGCTGAGATCAAAAAAGTAGCTGACTTCATGGGCGAACACCCAGATTATAAAGTTGTACTTGCTGGTCACACTGATAGCGTAGGTGCAGAAGCTTATAACCAAAAACTATCTGAAAAAAGAGCAAAAGCTGTAGCTGATGTTCTTGCTGGCTATGGTGTAAGTGAGGATAAAATTTCAACAGTTGGCTACGGTGAGCTTAAACCAATTGCTACAAACAAAACTAAAGAAGGCCGCGCTCAAAATAGACGCGTTGAAGCTACTTTCAATAAATAATCTTATTATTTAAAGTTACTTCTTTTTGGGGCT
Source organism: Campylobacter concisus (assembly GCF_002165775.1). Lineage (NCBI taxonomy): Bacteria > Pseudomonadati > Campylobacterota > Epsilonproteobacteria > Campylobacterales > Campylobacteraceae > Campylobacter > Campylobacter concisus. The sequence goes on from NZ_NDYP01000002.1 coordinate 20,207, forward strand.
TAGCTTCGGCTAGGCCCTTTTTTATTTCTACGGAGAAAATGATGAAAAAAACCATACTTTTTGATTTGGACGGTACGCTTATTGATTCAACTTCTGCTATTTTAAAAGGATTTGATAGAGCTTTCTTATCCCATGGTAAAAAAGAGCCAGACCATAATGTATTAAAGTCTTTGGTTGGTCATCCGCTTGAAATAATGTTTGAAAGACTTGGTGCAAGCAAAAATTCAATTGATAGCTATATAAAAGAGTATAAAGCTTGCTACGAAAAAATTTATCTTGATGAGACGGTACTTTTAGATTATGCAAATGAAGCATTGAAGGAGGCAAGTAGCTTTGCTGATGTTGGTATAGTTACTACGAAAACTTCAACATTTTCTATTATCTTGCTTGAGCATTTAGGGGTTATGAAATATATAAAAACTGTTATTGGAAGAGACGATGTTACTAATCCAAAACCAAATCCAGAGCCTATAAATTTGGCTCTAAATAGACTTAATAAAGATAAAAATAATGCATTTATGGTAGGTGATACCATTATGGATCTAATGGCTGCACAAGCCGCTTTTATTACAGGCGTGGGTCTAACTTGTGGATATGGTCAAAAGAGTGATTTGGAGAAATTTAGTAAACATATTTTCTCAAACCCATTTGAAGCCGTTGGCTTTATAAAAGAGGTTTAATAATCTAATACTCCTAAACTACTTATACTTTAAATTAAATTCAACCTAATGTTTAGCTTGCTTGGCTATAAAAATTTATTCCAAAAATTCGTTGCTTTTGTTTTGGCATAAAATCTTTTTAAAGTATTTATTATGAATTTTAAACATCTAAATTACTCTGAATAAATTTGCTTAAAAACGCTACTTTCATGGTAATTTTATCTTATTTAAAATATGAAAATTTGTCTAAAAATTAGCTAACTTCTAGGAGATCATAGATTTAAGACCCTAGCCACCTTTAGAGCGCTTGCAAATGCAAAATGCAAGTTATATCCGCCAAGCATGCCAGTGATGTCCAAGACCTCACCAATGAAATAAAGCCCCTTAACGTTAGAGTCTTGTAAATTTTCATCTAAAAATTCAATCTTTACACCGCCTTTTGTGACTTCCGCTCTTTCAAAGCCAAATGTCCCAGCTGGAGCAAATTCATAAGCAAAAAGCCTTTTTATGATTTGTCTCTCTTTATCGCTAAATTCATAAAAAGCTCTATCTTTTAGGCCAAAATTTTTTAAAAACTCTAGCACAAATCTCTTTGGTAAGGGTAAAACCGAGCTAAGCTGCTTTTTGCCGTTTATTAAATTTTTCTCACTAAATCTAGGCAAAAAATTTATGCAGATTCGTCCTTTTTGCCAAAACAAAGATGCGTTTAGTATCGCTGGGCCGCTTATGCCTCTGTGTGTAAAAAGCAAGTCGTCACTAAATTTACGGCTCTCGTTTTTGGTATTTATCACTACATCCGCGCTTAGACTAACGCCGCTAAGCTCTTTAAACCAAAACTCATCTTTTTGCACGCTAAATCCAACAAGTGCAGGTGTAAGAGCTGATGTCTCAATACCAAAATCATTTGCTATTTTATAGCCAATGTCACTTGCACCAAGGGCTTTGTAGCTTAGTCCACCACTTGCGATGACTAAATTTCTAGCTCTAAATTTCTCATCTTTTGTCAAAATTTTAAAAATTTCATCTACTTTTTTAGCGCCAAGAACTTCTTTATTGTAAAAAATATCTGCATTTTGCCTTTTTAAAAGTACGCTCAAGACACTCTTTGCGCCGCTATCGCAGAAAAATTGATTTTGCTTTTGCTCACTAAATTTAAGCTCGCTAAAAAATTTTAAAACTTGATCTGGAGTCAGTACTTTTAAAATTTGCTCTATAAATTTTTGCTCTCCAATATAGTTTTTAGCGCTTATAAAGCGGTTTGTGATGTTGCATCTGCCTCCACCACTTGCTAGGATCTTTTTGCCAGCGCTGCTATTTTTCTCTAAAATCGCAACCTTTTTACCCTTTAAATTTGCTCCTAAAAATAGTCCGCTAGCACCGGCGCCAATGATGATGACGTCGTAGATCAAAACTTCAAACTCTCTTTTAAAGCCGCCTCGCTTGTAAGGCGAGAGTCAAATTTTATCACTTGATTTTTCTCGTTTTTGTAATAATCGACTACACCTTTTTGTCTGTTTAGCAGCTCTAAATTTAAGCTAACTTCAGGACTTAGATAGATGTTCTTAAAAATTCTTGGATCGCTTAAGCTAAAGAGCAAAACAAGCCATATCACGCAAAGTACTACGCAGATGATGGCGAGTACTTTAAAGCCAAAGGCATGCAAGATGTATCCACCAAACGCACCTCCAATAAAGCTTCCTAGATAGCCAAATGAATTAAATACACCAAGGGCTGAGCCTTTTTGTGAGGATTTTACAAATTTTGTCGCGGTTGATTGCATGATGGGCTCGTGAAGGTTAAATCCTATAAAAAATATAGCAACTCCCAAAACGAAGATAAAAAGCGTAAAACTAATGGCAAAAATAGTGTAGGTTAGGGCAAAAAGTAGCGTACCAGCTATCAAGATGACCTTGCTAAGTCCCTTGCCATCGCCAAGGGCGCCAGCTAGCCCCATAGCCAAAAAGCCAAGCACGGCGCCAAGCGAATAGATCTTGTAAAGCTCGCTACTTTCGTAACCATACTCTTTTACCAAAACGATAGGGATCACCAAAAATGCGATACTTGCTAGCATCTTTTGCATAAAAGAGGTGAAATTTATGATCATGTAGTCTTTTTGTAAAAACAGCTTACCAAATGGCACTTTTTCACTTTTGGCACTCACTTTTATCTCTTTTGGCACAACGGTATAAAGAAGTACAATGCAAAGTAGGCTAAGAGCGGCACTTAGGTAAAAAAGGCTTGAAAGCCCGAAACTTCTAGCAAGAAGCGGTCCAAGCACCATCGAAAGCGTGAAGCTAAGCCCTATAAAAGCACCCATTATCGCCATGGCTTTTGAACGTTTTTCTTCTGTTATATAGTCACTTATCATCGCAGTCGCAACTGCTCCGATAGCACCTACACCTTGTAAAAATCTACCAAATAGCATGGTAAAAATATCGCTTGTAAGTGCACAAATTATTGAGCCGATGATAAAAACCAAAAGTCCGATTGTTAATGTTTTTTTGCGTCCTATCCTATCCGAGAGCGCTCCAAAAGGCACCTGAAATATCATCTGCGAGATCGCATAGACGCCTACTATTAGCCCTACTAAAAACTCGTTTGCTCCGCGTAAATTTAAGGCATAAAGGCTAAGCACTGGCAAAACTATAAAAAGACCTAAAAATCTGCTTGCTATGATAAAAGATAGTGGTAAAACGCTTTTTAACATAAAATTTTCCTTATTTTTAAAAGGACTAAGTTTATCATTTTAACGCTAATTTAAATTTAAAAATTTAATCTACTTTTTTGTAAAATACGCCCAAAAAATCAAGGAGCTTTTGCAATGAAGATTGTGCTTGCGACGTCAAATTTAGACAAAGTAAAAGAGATAAAAGAGTATTTAAAAGGCTATGAAATTTACGCCTTAAGCGAGATTGTAAAGCCATTTGAGATCGTTGAAGATGGCAGCAGCTTTCAGCAAAATGCACTCATAAAGTCAAGAGCGGTTTTTGCAAAGCTTAAAGAGCAAGGGCTTGATAATGAGTTTATCGCTCTTAGCGATGATAGTGGCATTAGCGTAGATGCACTTGGTGGTGAGCCGGGGATCTACTCAGCTCGCTATTTTGACCTTGATGAAAATGGCAAAGTATGTGGCAAAAACGCAAATGACGCAAACAACAGAGTAAAGTTAATTAGCAAGCTAAAGGCGCTAAATTTAGAGAGTTCGCTAGCCCACTACACTGCCTGTATCGCTATTAGCTCAAAATTTGGCGACTACACGACGCATGGCTTTATGTATGGTGAGGCGATAGATGAGGAGCGCGGTACAAACGGCTTTGGCTACGACGCACTCTTTATCCCAGATGGCTTTACTAAGACGCTTGGCGAGCTAGATAATGAGACAAAGCTTAAAATTTCTCACCGCTCAAAGGGGCTTGAGCTGATAAAATACGTTTTAAGAATCTTGGAAGCGAAATTTAGGCGCTAAATTTGCCTTACCTCTCTTTATCTCTGCCCTTATCTCGTTTAGCGCTTTTGCGAATTTATCGTCCGTGCCCTGCTCTAAAATTTCGTCCAAAATTTTAAGTGATTTTTCATAGTTTTTTAGCGCCTCGCTTTTATTGTCGATTGCCACTAGATCGCCCGCTATCAGCGCGTAATATTTCGCCCACAATAAACGCTGACCGCCCGTGCCAAAAAACCTTCTCAAAAATTTTAAACGCGGTGGAGTGGTTCGCATACGCGCCAGCAAAATCGCTCATTTTATAAAGCGTATCGCCAAACCCCGCGTAGCAGCTCATCAGATCTTTTTGCATCTTCTCGCCACCTAGCTTATAGCATCTAATTGCCTCGCCGAAATTCGCTATCGCCTCATCGTATCGCCCAAGAGCTGCCTGCGCACTAGCTACGCCTTGATATGGCTTTGCCAGTACTTTTTGCTCTTTGCCGGGTCCTTTTTTTAAAATTTTAACGACCGTTCGTAGGCTGCGAGCACCCTTTGAGGCTCGCCTACAAACATAAAAAAGCTACCCGAGTTGTTTAACGCTATAATCGCACTCTCATGCTCTTCGCCGTACTCAGCCAGACAAATTTGCGCCGCCTTTTCGCCCGCTAGCGCCGTAGCCGTGGCGTTGCGGTCGCGCTTGAACTCCTATGCGCTAAGCTCTATCGCCTTCTCGTAGTTCGTTCCAAGTAGCCAAATCGGCAAACAAAAAAGTAAAGTTTTGGGCATAAGATTCATTTGAGATTTTCAGTCTTTTTTATAGCAAATTTAGGCAACTATGGTAACTAAAACCAAAAAAATTATACTATCAAAGGCAACACAACAGCGTAATTTATCTCTCACTATTCAAAGAATGAATAACCATCGGCGATATGAGCTGTTCCTTGTCGTCTATCTATCTCGATCTTCTTTAACAATATTTCGGAATTACCATAAACTTTACCCTTGGCGGAGATATTACTTGGATAAATATAATATTTTCTAGAAATATCATCCAAATTAAGTTCAGTAAAACAGTCTACACCAAAGTAATTTTTGTAGCAATTCAATAAATATTCCAAGAAAAGCTTTGAAGACTTTAATTGTAAAGCGGCTTTATCTATGTATTCAACACTTGGTTTAATTTCACAAAAACATATTCTTAAACCATCGTTTATTTTTAAAAATACTATAAAATCACAATGCGAATCGGTTGAAACACTATCTCCTTTAAAAAACTTAATAGTATGAGTTTTCTCTTTTTGTCGCAGTATTAAAACATCGTCTTTATTTTTAAATGTGAAATTTATTTCTTTAATGGGACTTTCTTTTTTTTCCTCTGTTATTTTAAATAAATTCCCGTGAGGTTTAATTTTTAAATCATCACAAATAGCTTCCCAAAAATCTTTTAAATTTTTATTTGTCATTTTTGTTACTCTCTAAAAGTGTAGCAAAAATTAAGCTTTGATTTTCATTTTGTGTATCTATTGGAGAATCAAAAGTATTCATAAAAATTCCGCGTTCATTGATATCAACACTACTCAAAATGTTTTTACCTTTTTTATTCTCTGCCAAATATGCTTTTACTTTTTGATGGTTAATTTTGTACTCTTTTGTATAACCTTTATTTTTAAACTTATCTATCTGGTCGTCAGTTAAACTTCCAAGCATTACACAATTACTTATTTCACGAACAATATAATCACTATGAGTTGTGATAAACACTTTTATGCCTGCATTTGCAAGTAATACCAAAAGCCTAGCGACTAAAATTTGATTATTCGGATGTAGATTTAATTCAGGCTCATCGATCATAAGAATGTCTTTCTTGCTGGCCGTATTAAGAATATAGAAATTTAACATCAAAAGAGATCTAACTGAGCTAGAGGCTATCTCTATATTGTAACCTTTTCTTGATTTTTTAGGTTGAAATAAAATTCCTATATCTGTAACCTTATATTTACCTCCAACTAAATTGCTTAACACCTTCAGGATTTCTTGATTCTTGCTATTGTCCTCTTTAAAACAACTATCTTTTTTAGATAGTTGTTTTAAGCTTCTTATAAAATTAATATTGTCTCTAACCGGCTTTGGGTATAGTTGTTTTTTTTCATCTAATATTTCAAATACATCAACATCTTCATCTCTTGCCATTCTTTTTAAAGTTTCCAATTTTGCTATTTTTGTAAAGTCGAGTTCTTCTTGAAAAATTGATGCTCCAGTCCTTTCAACGCTCAAAATAAAATTATTTCTTAAAATTATATGTAGTAAAGCGTCAGATAAAAGATTCATGTAATCTGCAATATTTCTTTTGTCTATACTATTTGTAGGTTTTATTATAAGTCCATCATCATATAAGATATGCTCAAATCTTCTTTTTGCTCTTACCAATAAATTATCTGATACTAAAAATACATTAATGGCGTCTTTTATTTCATCCATTGAAATTGAGATTTCAACATTAAATTCTAAATTTGCAAAGTCATCTTCTTTTCCAGCCATAACTCCAATTAAAAAATATTCTTCGTACATTTTTGACTTGCTTAACATATGTTTTTGTAACCGTTCTTTGATTTTATTATATGTAAGTTTTATTTCTTGCATATCATCATGTTCTACATTATCAGAAATATCCCCTCTAGCTCTATAATAAGGTATCTCTCGTATATTGCGCATATAGTCTAAATAGCCATACAAACTGTAAGTAGCGTAAGTTTTTCCTGTGTTATTTTCACCACATATAATAGTAAGATCGCCTACCTCAAAATTTGCCTCATCAAGCATTCCTACATTTTTTAGGCTTACCTTCATCAATAATCCTTTTAAAATTTTTAAATTTATAATTATTTAAACCGGATTGTATCTAAAAAAAGATAAAATCGAAGGAAATTTTAAGGAGCCAAAAAATGTCAAATATCTTAATCATCGGAGCAGGTGGCGTTAGCCAAGTCGCAACCGTAAAATGTGCGATGAACTCGGACGTTTTTACAAATATCACCCTAGCAAGCCGCACAAAAAGCAAGTGCGACGCGATCGCTAAATTTATAAAAGATCGCCTTGGTGTGCAGATAAACACCGCACAGATCGACGCTGACGACACAGCAGCCGTGGTGGAGCTCATTAAGCAAACAAAGGCTGATCTGCTTCTAAACGTCGCGCTGCCGTATCAAGACCTAACCCTTATGGACGCTTGCGTAAAGGCTGGCATACCTTACATCGATACCGCAAACTACGAGCACCCCGACACCGCAAAATTTGAGTACAAACTGCAGTGGGCGAAGGACGGCGAGTTTAAAGCTGCAAATACGATGGCGCTGCTGGGAAGCGGCTTTGATCCGGGAGTGACGAACGTATTTTGCGCCTACGCACAGCAAAATCTCTTTGACGAGATCCACGAGATCGACATCCTAGACTGCAACGCAGGCGATCACGGATATCCGTTCGCGACGAATTTCAACCCCGAAATCAACCTGCGCGAAGTAAGCGCAAAAGGCCGCTACTGGGAGCGCGGCGAGTGGAAAGAGACCGAGCCGATGGAAATAATGTTCAAATGGGACTACCCAAAAGTCGGCGTCAAAGATAGCTATCTGCTCTACCACGAGGAGCTTGAAAGCTTAGTAAAAAATATCAAAGGACTAAAGAGAATCCGCTTTTTTATGACCTTCGGACAGAGCTACCTAACTCACATGAAATGCCTAGAAAACGTCGGCATGCTACGCATCGACGAGGTCGAGCATAACGGCGTGAAAATCGTGCCGATACAGTTTCTAAAGACTTTGCTGCCGGACCCTGCGTCGCTAGGCCCCCGCACGAAGGGCAAAACCAACATCGGCTGCGTGATCCGCGGGCTCAAAGACGACAAAGAGCGCCAAGTCTATATCTATAACGTCTGCGACCACGAGGCTTGCTACGCCGAGACGGGCGCGCAGGCCGTTAGCTACACGACTGGCGTGCCTGCGATGATCGGCTCGATGATGGTTGCAAAGGGTATCTGGAGCGGAAAAGGCGTCTTTAATATGGAAAACTTCGACGCCAAGCCTTTCATGGACGAGCTAAATAAACAGGGCTTGCCGTGGGAGATTATCGAAATGAAACCCGGCGAGAGGTATGAAGTCTAAATTTAGACTTGTCTTTTTACGATATACTTTGTTAAATTTTACCTTGCTTCACTGCGACGGGACATACAGCCCGCCTCATTCGCAAGGTAAAATTTGCCGCGTCTAGCGAAAAGATACCACACCTTATCTTTAATTGTATTCAAATTTAATTCAATTCAGCAGGCTACTTGCCTAGATTATGCTTAAAAATATTCTGCTTGCAGCTACAAGCGAAGCTAAGTAGAAATTTCGCCTTACCTTCTTTTAAATTCAAATTTTTTACTAATTTAAATTTTACTGGGTCACGTATTTCATATACGCTCCCGTCGTAAAATTTAAATCCGCCTTGAGTAAGGCAAAAAATACTGCGCCTTGCTCTACTGCATTTAAATTTCTAGTTTAAATTTTGCGCCACCTGCATTCAAATTTTACATCAAATTTAATTTAAGCTTCCGCGCCGAAAAGCGTTTAAATTTAGCTACAATCGCGCAAATTTTATCAATGAAACTTTGAGTAAATTTAAAGCTCTCAATCTCCAGTCGCGTAAACCCTGCACCCACTCAAATAACAACAAAAGGAAAATTTTAAACTCCAAAAACTTCGCTATCTTTTTAGTCGTACTGAGCGCACTCATGGCTTGTACATCGCTATCTACGGACGTATATCTACCTGCTATGCCTACAATGGAGCGGCAGTTGCACGGAGACTCTGAGCTTACGATAACGGGCTTTTTGATCGGTTTCTCCATCACACAGCTCGTCTGCGGCCTATCAGTGATAGGATCGGGCGTAAAATCCCGCTTTTCATCGGTATGGCGCTCTTTGCGATCGGATCAGTAGGATGCGTGATGTCGGACAATATGGCTAGCGTCGTGTTCTGGCGTGTGTTTCAGGCCGTAGGCGCATGCGTAGGACCGATGCTAAGCAGGGTAATGATTATCGATATTTTCGGTAGCTCGCAGGCCGCACAGATGCTCTCTACGCTGGTTATTATCATGGCGATAGCACCGATAGTGGGTCCGTTATTGGGCGGCGCGATACTGGAATTTGGCTCTTGGCACGGGATATTTTGGCTGATGGCGCTAGCTAGCGCGGTTATGTTTGCGATGATTTTTTCTCTGCCGGAGATCTTGCCACCGCAAAAGCGCTCCACAAAGCCAATCGCATCGTCTTTTAGAAATTATCTAAGATTATTGCAAGACGCCAAATTTATGCGCTACACTCTTAGCGTGACGTTTGCTTGCGTTGCCGCCTATGCCTTTATCACGGGCTCATCGTTTGTATATATCGATTATTTCAGCATTCCTAGCAAATACTACGGATTTTTATTCGGCATAAACATCGTGGGCGTCATGGCGCTAAGTTTCGTAAATAAAAAGCTGGTAAAGCGCTATGCGCTAAACTGCCTACTCATAGTCTCCACGCTCGTCGCCGCGCTTGCTGCCAGCGTGCTGTTTGCATTTGCGTTTTTCAAAACGGGCGGCGTTCTTGGCGTGATAATCCCGATGTTTTTCGTTTTTAGCATGAACGGCATTATCACTTCTTGCTCCAATGCTGCCGCTCTTGATAGCGTGCCGCAGGAGATGAAGGGCTCGGTCGCTGCGCTCATCGGCTCGCTGCAATACGGCAGCGGCATCCTCAATTTTCGGTCACCAAGACCAAAAATCAAATTTAGCGCCGGCGGGCTTAGCCAAATTTTACTTTTTCTTATTTTCGCTTTTTTGCGCGTTTAGCGCCTCAAATTTCTGCTTTAAAATTTTAAAAATCTCGTGCTTTGGGAGTTCGTATTTGTTGTATATCACGGCGTTATCATCGCCGCTAGGCTGCATGAGGCCATATGCTAGCCCGCCTTTTTTTAAATTTTTATGTTTGAAACACTAATTTTGTGCTTGGCGTCTATCTCGGGGATGCCGATTTTGTCGATATCTTTAAAATAAAATTTCGCATTCTTACCGCCTTTTTGTATGAAAAATCCGTCATTTTCGATTTTTCGGCATCACAGAATAAGAAACTAGGATAAGGAGGTAACTTCGGCGCAAGCTAACTTACTGGCGCCGAATTTGAAAGTTATTTTATCACTGCTTCAAAGCTAATATCTACATCTGGATAGCTTTTTCCGCCATGAAATGGTTTGGCAGCAGCAGCAAATTTATCAAAGCTCTCATTTAACTTCAAATCATTTACAAGATCAACTGAAAATTTTGCCATTAGCTTGCCATTTTGCACTTCATATTTTGTTTTAAAAGTTTTTGAATTGCCATTTATGCTAAGCTCAACATCCATTTCTCCAGCCTTATCGTCGCCATTTACTGCTACGATCTTGCCATCTACTGCCTTGCCATCGAAAATAATGCCAATCCTTTTATCGCGGTCAGGCAGCTTTGTGTCGATATCTTTTGGCTCTAGCTTAAATTCAAAGCTCTTTAAAAAATCAGCAAAATTTGCATTTTCTTGACTTTTAAAATTTATCGTTTTAAAAGTACCTGGTACGGCTGTCTTATTTGCTAGCTTGTAGCCAGTAAATGTTACCTTTGGTTCACCTTCTACGCTAAATGCAAGAGCTGAAACTGCAAAAAATGAAGCTGCTAAAGCAACAGAAGTAAGTTTGTTCATAAAGAATCCTTTTTATAATATTGATAATAAATATCGCAAATTATATATCTACTTACTTCAAAAAAGACTTAAAATCTCTTTTTAATTAATGAATAAATTTTTAATAGCTTCTTACTCTGGATCATCGCTAAAATCGTTATCCCTAAAGATCGCATAAAAATTTATGAGCCAAAAAACAAAAGCGATTGCTATGAGCATTGCGGGCAAATGAATGTAAAAGCCACTCCAAAAATAAGCCAAAATTCCTCTACTAATGCCAGCTAAAAGAACTAAAATAAAAGCAATTCTACTAAGGCGTAAAAACTCAAGTTCTTGTCCGCTGTGACGAAGTCCTGCGACATTAAATATAAGCATCACGCTAAAAATTACCGCATTTATCGCTATTAGATGTATAAAATTTGTCTCAAGATGGAGTTCAAAAATGCCGCTAAAGCCGATACCTAAAAACCCAATCGCTAAAAATAGTTGCATAAAATAGTATAAAAGCACAAAGCTATGCCTAAAAAGCTCTTTATAGTGCCACTCTTTAAGCTTTGCAAGTACCGCACTTCCACAAGCTATCGCAGCATAATAGACACCTAAGCTTGCTTCAAAAAATATATTTAAAAGTAAAAAGGCACAAACGCAGCAGATAGCGATATTTTTATAGATAAAATTTGGCACAAAAACAGCTTCATCCATACCTTTTTCTCTTTTTAGCGCTTCTTTTCCGAGTACGACACTAACGCGGTAAGAGATGAGTAAAATAGCGATTACGTGGATAAAAACTTGTAAATTTAGAAATTTTTCATTGCCACTTATTAGATAATAAATTTCAAAGCTTAAAATGCCAAACAAAAAGCCAAGTACGCCAAATTGATCATCATTTTTATCTCGCCAGATCATATAAAGGCAAAGCATCACTAGATATGCCCAAAAAAGCGTAATAAAAAAATGTGCTAAAAATAAGCTAAAAAGTGCAGCTATAAAGCTAGTTGCAAAGAGTGAAAATAAAATGTAGGCGTGGACTTTTAGTGAGGAGCTGAAATTTGTCCAGTCGGTTAGTCCTGTGAGTAAAAATCCAGCATAGGCAAGTGCTAGAAAAAGGTGTAAAAATATAAATTTATGTAAACTCACAAAATCAGTTGGTGTAAAAAATATAGCAGCTCCTAGCACAGCACAGGCAGCGCTGGTAAGAAAAAATATCCTCATAGGATATGTAAAAAAGTTGTTAATCATAATAAATTTGCCCTTTAAAATTTTCATCTATTGTTTTACTAATAAATGCAAAATCACGGTTTTTAAAAGCCTCATCTAAAATAAGCTCTTTTTGTATGACCGCACCTTTATTTGCGAGAAAATAAATTCTATTTGACATCTTTACGGCCTCCATTCTGTCGTGTGTGACGAGTATTATGCTCATGCCCTCACTCACTCTTTGGCTGACAATATCGATCAAAATTTCTTTCATATCATAATCAAGCCCCGAAAATGGCTCATCCATTAAAAGCAGGTCAGGTTTTGTTACAACTGCTCTTACAAAAGCGACCCTTTGCCTCATGCCGCCACTTAGTTCACTTGGATATTTTAGTGCGTCTTTTTGACTAAGACCGACTTTAGAAAAAAGCTTTAAAACGCTGTTTTGATCAGGTTTATCCATAACCAAAAGCACATTTTCAAGAGCATTTTTCCATGTAAGTAGACGATTTTCTTGAAAAAAGTATGTCATCTTTTTAAATTTATTAAAAATTTCCCCTTTTCTGGGCTCATTTAGTCCGCTAATAAGCCGTAAAATAGTAGTTTTCCCACACCCTGAAGGCCCAAAAAGCGTCACTACTTCACCTTTTTCTACCTTTAGGCTAAAATTTCTTACGACCTTATCTCTTAAAATTTCATACTCTATATTTTTAAGTTCAAGCATCATCTTCTCCAAGGCATTAGAGCTATTTTTAAAGGCTCAATGATGAGGTACTCAAAAAGCATGATAAGAGTGATGCTTAAAAGAACATACGCCATTACCTCGGTTGTTTCAAGCATCGCCCTTGCATTTGCTATCTTTGCTCCCATGCCGTTATTTGCACCTAGTAGTTCGGCCATTATGACTATCTTTACGCCCATTGCAACAGCTACGCTAACAGAGCTTATGATATAGCTTGTAAGATGTGGGATATAAAGGTGTTTTATTTTTTTTAAAAAGCCTAAATGATAGGCATCAAACATCTCTTTTAGCTCCTCATCTACACTACTCATAGCAACTGCCGAGCTTGCAAAAGTAAGCGGTAAAACCGTTATAAAGATAGTAAAAATGGTGCTAAAATTTCCAAATCCAAACCAAAAAATAGCAAGCACTATCCAGATAATTGGCGGCATTGATAAAAGCAAGGTAATAACAGGCTTTAAAAAGGCCGCAAAGCTTTTAAAGCTACCTGCTATTAGCCCTAAAAATATACCAAAAAATGTTGCCGTGCTAACCCCAACTAGTGATCTGCAAAGCGTTATATTTATCTCGCTATTTTTGTAATCTTTTAAAATTTCACAGGCTTTAAAAAATACATCTTTTGGCGATGGGAGTAGGAGTGGGGAGCTAAACTCGCTTCCCACTTGCCAAATGGCTAATATCAAAAAAACTACGGCAAATCCGCTAAATCCGCCCCAAAAATAGTCAATTATTTTTAAAAAGCTTGAGCGATCTTTTTTAATGCCATCGATTAATATCATAAAAATAGACCTTTATCTGGCATCTTGCCACCTAGAAATTTTGGATTAAACTGATAAATTTCTTCAAAAAATGCCATGATCCCATTTTGTAGTTCATTCGCTTTTGTCACTGTTAGATTTGCCTTATCAAAAGCATTTGCAAGTGCTACTTCTGGAGCTGGCAAGTAGCTCGAGCCAATCTTTGCTGCACTTTGTTTGTTCTCAAGTATCCAAGAAAGAGCATTTTTAAGATCGCTATGAAGCGTATCAAATAGATTTAAGTTTTTCTCGTAAAAGCCTCTTTCTACGATAATGCCAGCCATTGGAATTATCGGTTTTGTGCCAAAGCTCTCGCCCCAAATTTTTGGAAAATCAACTGAGTAATGCACGCTAACGCCTGCTTTTTTACCACGCAAAATAGTCGCTTCACCAAGAGGTTGTGGGACTATTAAAATGTCAAAATCTTTTTGTAAAAATAAAAGCAGAGCCTCAGGTGGCGTTGCTGTATAGGTGATGTCTATTTTGCTAACGTCTATGCCTCTCTTCTTGCAAAGCGCTCTTAGGACAAGATCAGGCATGTCGCCTCGAAATGGCATGATAAGCTTTTTGCCTACAAAATCCTCTAAATTTTTGATCTTTTCATCCTTAACCATAGCGTTCATAACGCCAAGAGTCAGCAAATTTAACATCGCAAAATCAAGCCCTTGGTTTCTTAAATTTGCAGCGACATTTGATGGCGACATCGTGACCTTGATATCTCCGCTAGCCACGCCTGCACGAAGCTGATCTGGCATTTTCCATATATTTAGACTTACATCATAAGTTTTGTTTAACTCGCCTTGCAGCGCAGCAACCGCCATGATAACGCTTGGGATCGCTGGCGCACCCCACATATTAAAGCTCTCTTTTGCAAATAAATTTGGTGCAAATGCGCTAACGCCTAAAGCTGTGCTAAGTCCTAAAAATTTTCTTCTATTTAACATCTTTTTCTCCTTTAAAAACTGCTGTGGAAGCTAATGAAAAATGTCCTGCCAGGGGCATGAACGACTACCGGATCAAGTGCTGCTACGTGATCGCCGCTAATAAATTCTGCATAATCTTTATCAAATAAATTTGCTACGCCAAATCTTATGCCAACTTTATTTTTAAGCTCTACGCCGCCATAAAGATCAAGCAAACCAAAACCTTTTGCGGCCTCTTTTTTGTCGATGCCTAGACCATTTTGCTTGCTAAAATCGCCTCTAGTTTGCTTTGAAACTAGCCTTAGCGCAGTGCCAAGATTATAGCTGCCAAAGCTTGCATAGTCTTTGTAGTCAAATGCAAAATTTGCCTCAAAAGGCCTTATTTGATAAAGTGGCCTTCCATCGGTTTTGTTTTGTCCGTAGTTGTAGTAAAGTGAGCTTTTTAAGCCAAAGTGCCTTGCAAAACTATATTCTGTATTGAAATTTACACTATAAAGCGTTGCATCAACGTTTCTTGAGATGACGGCATTTTTATTTAGCGGCATCGTAGCTTTTGAGTGGCGTCTATCAAAAATAATCAAATTTTTAACGCTATCAGCGATGAAATGTCCTCCAAAGCTAAATGCATCTTTGTTTTGCAAAGAGTTTAGGTATTCTTTGTAAAACTGGCTGCCAAATTTAAAGCCAAGAACCGCTCTATTGTGCCTTTCTGGCTCTAAATTTGGATTTGCTATCCAGCCATTATCACCTGCACCATAAAGTGCATTAAAACGCTCCATATTGCTTGGCAAGCGAGATAAACTCTCAAGTTTTGCAAAATAGCTATCCTTATCGTTTGGTGTAAATTTATATTTTAAACTTGCGCTAAAAGCGTCTTTTTTGATCTTATCACTTACGTATTCACCGTAAATTTGACGAAGTAGTCCGCGAGTCGTGCTAATGGCTGGATTTGGTGCGAAATATTTAGTATCAAGCCCATTAAGCTTGCTTTTTTGATCTTCATATTTTAAGGCAAGAGAAGCTTCGTTTGCTTCATTAAATTTATAAGCAAGTGTGTCAAAGAGCATAAATTTATCATTTCTAACATCGGCAAATCTGTATCCGTTAAATACCCAGTTGTTGCCTTGCTTCATGTATCTTTTGCCGTCATGTTTGTCTTTTTCAAAGCCAGCGCCTATTTGATTGTGAAAGCTTGCAAAGTCAGCGTCATACTTTAAATTTGCCTCAAATATATTTCTCTTTAAATCCACTTTCACATTTGGAGTGTCATCTCTTAGATGAAAATTATCAGCTTTTCGCTCAACTTTTTTTAGGATAAATTCAAAATTTAGCGTATTTGAAAGATCTTCTTCGCCTAATCTAATATTTAGCTTGCCAACTTTTCTAGTAGTTTTAAAGGCATCCATTGCGTGCTCTGGCTGCTTGTCTTTATCGATATTGTCCCTTAAAAACGTAAGCCTAAGCTCGCTAAGATCATTTGGCACAAAACCTAAGATAGCGCTTTGGCCTTGTCTGTTATAGCCATAGTCCCATCTTTTGCCACTGCCATCTTTGTAGTTATTTGCTTTGGTGAAATTTGCGTTTAAAATGGTATAAAAATTTGAGCCGCGATATTTAAAAAGCGATGAATTGTAAAAGCTTTTGCCATACATTCCAGCTGAGATATGAAACATATCAGCTGAGTTATCAAGTAAATTTGTAACAAATGGATATTCGTTTCTTTGAGTGCGGTCAAATTGATTTTCCACAAAGGCACTTTGCGCAATGTTTGGCGTGATGACTGGTGGCGGTGCAAATTCTCTTATAGGCTTTATAATGTCTAAATTTGCTTCATTTGCTAGAAGCAGTGATGAAAGAATTGCTAGGCTTAAAATGGGCCTCATGTAAACTCCTTTTTAAAGATATAATTATGATTTCTTTTATCAGAATTGTAGTAGCAAAACCCTTTATAAAAGTTGATGTAAGTCATCTTTTAAATTTTTTAATCCACATTTATGAGCTTATTGTAGATAAAATGCTTAATTTTATTTTTGCAAGAGTAGCTAAATGGTGTAAATTTAATGTGAAAAATGTATAAAATTTTGATAATTGTTATATAAAAATTTTTAGATCATAGGTTGATTTAATTATGCTCTAAAATTATTAAGCCTATCTCTTAGCTCTTTTGAAATGGTAAATTTTGAGAGTTCGTATTTATCAAAAATGATGATCAAATCATCACCTAGTGGTTGCACTAACCCAAAGCAAGCATCTCTATCAAGACGGTTTTTCTTAAATTTTACGCTTAAAGTTTCGACTTTTTTCTTATCGCCAAAACTCTTAATGGCGATTTCGTCGATATCTTTAAAGTAAAATTTTATACTTTTTGAGCCTTTTGTGATAATAAATCCATCATCTTCAATACGTAAAAAGTTGTTTTGAAAAATTTTTCTAACACAAAAGAACGCTGAGAGAGCGCCAATGATGATGCCAAAAAGACTTGGCGTGCCAAGAGCTAGATAAAAGTAGCCAATGATGCTAAATATAAAAAGTCCAAGCCCAAAGGCTAGCGCCCAAAATACATCTTTTTTACTCTCTTTTGTTATCATCATTTTTCCTTTTAAGCTAAAATTCCAGCACCATTTATTGCTTGGCTGCGCTCTTTTGCATAAATTCTCTCGCCATTTATCACGTCATATTTCCAGATCGGCGCATTTGCCTTAAAGTCCTCGACAAACTCGTTTATAAGCCTTAGCGCGACCTTTCTTTGAGGGCTCACAACGCCTGCAACATAAGAGCTCGTATGCACGGCCACATCACCTTTTGAGTGAGCAAAGAGTACGTAGGCATTTTCTTTTTTGGCTCGCTCCTGCCAAGCATCTAGCCATTTTTTAAGGATCGGCTCATAGATATCAAAACTAAGCGCCGAAATGCCGCCTTCTTCTCTTACGATCCCAACAAAAGTGATGAGTGCACCGCAGTTTTTATCTTTAAAGCATTCATACCACTCGTTTGTGATGCTTTGAACGTCCAAGCTTCCGTCATAAATTTGCATCTTAGCCCCCACAAACCGGCGGTAAGATAGAAATTTTATCGCCTGTTTTAAGAGCGAAATTTATATCACTTACGATCTCGTCATTTACAGCCACAGCACAGATATTTAGCCATTTTTTAAGCTCTTCTTTCTGGCTTAAAGCCTCTTTTATCTCGCCTAAATTTTTTGCCTCTACTTTTATATTTTCAAGCCCGATAGGCCCAAGAAATTCGATCTCTATCACGTTTTATCCTTTGAGATTTTTGCTGATTTTACTTAAAAATAAATTTAGATATACTTATTTAAAAATTTAAAAAGCGAGCAAAAATGAACGAAATTTTAAAGAGTATAAAAACCCCAGCCTACGTCTGCGAAGAAGCAAAAGTACGTAAAAATTTAGAGCTTTTAAAATATGTCAAAGAGCAAAGCGGAGCCAAAATTTTAGTAGCACTTAAGGGCTTTGCATTTAGCGGAGTGATGGATATGGTGGGCTCTTATCTTGACGGAGCGACTTGTAGTGGGCTTCATGAGGCAAAATTTGCAAACGAATACGTAAAAGGCGAGATTCATACTTATAGTCCAGCCTTTAAGGATGAGGATTTTGATGAAATTTTAAAAATTTCGAAACACATCACATTTAACTCTTTTGCACAGTGGCAAAAATTCAAGGGTATTGCCTTGCAAAATGGCATAATCTGCGGCCTGCGCGTAAATCCAGAGGTCTCGCTAGCCCCAACTGACAGCTATAATCCATGTGGCAAATTTAGCAGGCTTGGCATCACAAGAGAAAATTTTAAGCCAGAGCTTCTTGATGGCATTAGTGGGCTTCATTTTCACGCACTTTGCGAGGAGAGTGCGAGTAGCTTACAAACCGTGTTAGAGGCATTTGAAGAGAAATTTGGGGAGTTTATCCCAAGGATGAAGTGGATAAATATGGGCGGCGGCCACCACATTACGAGGGCTGATTACGACGTGGAGCTGCTTATAAATATCATTAGGCGCTTTCGCGAGAAATATGGCGTAGAGGTCTATTTGGAGCCTGGCGAGGCCGTTGGCTGGCAAACTGGCTTTTTGATAAGTAGCGTGCTTGACATCGTGCATAACGAGAAAGATATCGCCATCCTTGACACCTCAGCCGAGGCGCACATGCCAGATACTGTGCTAATGCCCTACCGGCCAGCCGTTAGAGGCGAGAGCGAAAATGGCAAATTTGCTTATAGATTTGGCGGCAATACCTGCCTAGCTGGCGATATCATGGGGCTTGAGGCGGGCGATGCGGAGTATAAATTTGATAGCGAGCTAAAAATCGGCGACCGAGTCATCTTTGAAGATCAAATTCACTACACCATCGTGAAAAATACGACATTTAACGGCATAAAACTGCCTGATCTTCTACTTCTAAAAGAAAATGGCGAGATCAAGATGATTAGAGAGCTAGGCTACGAAGAGTATAGGCGTAGAAACTAGAATTTTGCTTTTTGAAGGTAAATTTGGCTTTTTAAATTTAGGTCAAATTTATCTACCTTGCCAATTTTGCCAAAATGCATTTGAACTGCCGCCTAAATTTCAGCCCTAAACATTTTGGATTTGTCTTTAATATAAAATATAAAAAGATGGAATAAATTTAGTTTCTACAAATTTATCTTGGTGGTATTTTTGGTAAAGATATTTTTATTTTAAAATTTAAACTTACTAAATTTGGCGAATTTGTATTTAGACTGCAAGCTGTAAATTGATTTAAATTTATTCTCTACAAATTTTATCTTGACGCTTCTTGCTAAAGATATTTTGCTTGCTATCTTTTTAAATTTAAAATCGAAATTTGATCGCTAAATTTAGTAATTTTCTGACTTTATCTAGAATTTTAAAATTTAATACCCATAAATTTTGGCAAATTTATCTATCTTTGAGCTTTTTTGCCAGTTGTATTCGGTTTCGGTTGCGATATTTTGGGCTAGCTCCTTGCCAAAATGATCGCCGATAAAGCCAAGCACCATATCCATGCCAGCAGCGACGCCTGAAGCTGTGTAAAACTTACCTACTCTCACCCACCTAGCGCGCTCTTGCCATTTTACAGCCTTGCCGCAACTTTTTACCCACTCAAGCGATCTTTTGTTTGAGGTAGCCTTAAGGCTGTCAAGCTCTCCAGTGCGAGCGATGAGAGCCGAGCCAGTGCATACACTTAGGCAAATTTGAGATGCCAAAACGCACTCTTTAAGCTTTAAGATAAACTCACTATCATATTTACAAGCGCCCTTGTGCCCTGACCTCCAGGGAGTAGCAAAACGCTCTCTTTTGGCATCTTGCTAAGCTTTTTTGTTTTTATAAAAAAGCCTTGCTTGCTTCTTTTCATCCCACCATCAAACGAGACGTAGCTTATCTTCATCTCAGGCACCCTTGCTAAAAACTCCACCGGCCTCATAAGATCAAGCGCCTCGTAGTCATCAAAGATAAGAGCGTAAATGTCCATTGCTTCGCCTTTTAATAGAGATCTAAAATGCTTTTGATATTTTAATTCAATTTTTAGAAAATATAAATTTAAAAAGGTATTTTGAGTTAAAAAGCTAAATTTATAAAGCATTGGCTTTTTGATAAAAATATTCAAATTTATTTAGTACTATTTCCAAATTTGAGTTTAACCACGTTTTTAGGTGAAAAATTGAGATTTTTACTGCTCAAAATTTATATCAGCGTTTATCAAAATTAACAAAACTTAAATATTTTTTATAAAAATTTTAGTAATCTTTTTTGCTAAGGTTTGCTTGTGATTAGCTCTGATATAATAGCCACAAAACGGCATAGCTGTGTGATTTTAGCATATTTAACCGAAGCTTAAATCATTTAAGCTTTAGCAAATAAAGGAATAAAATGACGAGAATTCTTACTCTACTTTTTACATTGTCCGTTGCGGCAATGGCCATTGAAGGACCAACTGGCGTCAATCAATTTGACAGCACCATTTGGGCAGCACAGAGGATAGAAAATATCAAGCCTTATGAGCATGGCTGGGGCCCGATATTTACTTTTATACAAGGCAACGACTACTTCGCGATAGCTGCACTTTCTATCATTTTAGCTGTTATCGGCGCGTTCGTGCTACACTTCTTGATCATCGGACCAAAACACTTTAGTCACGATGGCAAAAAAGTATTTGCGTTTTCACTGATCGAACGTATAGCTCACGGCTTAGCTGCGATCTCTTGGATCATCTTAGTGCCAACTGGCATCATCATCATGTGGGGTGCAGAGCTTGGTGGCGGCACATTTGTGCGTTTCTGTAGATACTTGCACGATATAGCGACTATTATATTTGCTATTTCTGTGCTTCCTATGTTATTTGCTTGGACTATCAGAATGCTTCCAGCTGTTTATGACATCAGATGGATGATGATAGTTGGTGGTTATCTATCAAAGAAGAAAAAACCAGTCCCCGCTGGTAAATTTAACGCTGGTCAAAAGGCATGGTACTGGATCGCTATCCCTGGTGGTATCGTGATGATCATCACAGGTGCGATCATGTATTTCATGGATATTAAAGAGCCAGCAGTTGCTAGTTGGTTTGGTCTTACACAAATTGATCTTTTAAGATATAGCGTAGTTATCCACAACTGCCTTGGCATCGTCTGTGCGGTATTTTTCCTAGTTCATATCTATATGGCTGCGATCGCTATACATGGCGCTATCTGGTCAATGGTCACTGGATACAAAGAAGAAGAAGAGGTCTATGTACTTCACCACTACTGGTATCAAGAGCTTGTTAAGAAAAACAAGATCCCAGTATCTGACTACGAGAAATCTTACACAAATTTAAAATAATCAATCTTGGCCTTGCGACCTACGCAGGGTCAAACTCCCTTTTATAGCAAATTTCACAGCACAAATCCTTTTAAAAAATTAATATTTTTTAGCTATAATCCAAAATCAGTTTCAAGGTTTGAAATACTAATCACAAAGGAAAAACAATGACAAGAACAATTGATTGTAGAAATTTAGAATGTCCAAAACCAGTCATAATGACAAAAAATGCACTTGATAGTTTAAGTGAAGGCGAAAGCTTAGAAATTTTGGTAAATGCCCTAGCCCCAAAAGAAAATATTTCAAGATTTTTAAAAAGTCAAAATATAAACTTTAGCCTCGAAAGCAATGGCAACGAAACTAAAATTTTAGCTACAAAAGGCAAAAATGCGCTTGAGCTTACAAATTTTGATGAGTTTGTCTGCGATATCACACCAAAAAATGAAAAAGTACTCTATCTGAATGAAGAGCGCGCGGGAAGTGGCGAAGTAGGAATAAATTTACTATCAAAATTCTTAGGAGCATTTCTTCAAGTTGAGAAAAAACCAAAGATAATAATCTGCGTAAATAACGCTGTAAAGATTACTACAAACCGCTCACACCCAAGCTTTAAGCCGCTTAAAGATCTTGAAGCTGCTGGTGTTAAAATTTTAAGCTGCGGAAGCTGCTTGGAGGCTTATAAGCTAGTAAGTGATCTTGCGATTGGCGAAATTT
The DNA here is from genome assembly GCF_002165775.1 of Campylobacter concisus. Classification (NCBI taxonomy): domain Bacteria; kingdom Pseudomonadati; phylum Campylobacterota; class Epsilonproteobacteria; order Campylobacterales; family Campylobacteraceae; genus Campylobacter; species Campylobacter concisus. The sequence goes on from NZ_NDYP01000002.1 coordinate 42,195, forward strand.
CAAATGCTTATGAGATCATCGACATACTCTCAACTCACGAGCAAATCAAATTATGATCTACCACGACAAAAAGCTTACGCAGTTCGTTAGAGCCGCTGGTTGAGCTGCTAAGCTTGACCCGTCGGGTCTAAACAAAACGATTAGTAGTTTAAATTTATCTCATCCAAATCTGCTCTCAAGCACCAATTCTAATGAGGATGCGAGTGTCTTTAAAATTTCAAATGATCTTGCACTTGTTCAAACGCTTGATTTTATAACGCCTGTGGTAAATGATCCTTTTATCTACGGACAAATCGCTGCTGCAAATAGCCTAAGCGACGTCTTTGCAATGGGTGGTGAGGTGATAAATGCTCTAAATATCGTAGGCTTTGATAGCTGCAACTTGGCACCTGAAATTTTAGGAGAAATTTTGCAAGGCGGAGCCGATAAAGTAAAAGAGTGCGGTGGCATTATCGTTGGTGGACATACGATCGAGACACAGCAGATGTATTATGGGCTTAGCGTCACTGGAAGGGTGCATCCTGATAAATTTTGGGCAAATAATACAGCCATAAAAGGCAATGTTTTAATACTTACAAAGCCCCTTGGAAGCGGCATTTTAAGCACAGCAATAAAGGCTGATTTATTAAGCATGGAGCAGATAAAAGAGGCTGCAACTATCATGGCACAGTTAAATTTTTATGCATTAAATGCACTTGATGGTATCAAAGTTTACGGCGCTACTGATGTGACTGGATTTGGCTTTTTGGGGCATTTAAGCGAAATGCTAAATGAAAAGATCAGTTTTGAAATTTATGAAAAAAACGTGCCAATCATTGCAAGCGCAAAGGAATTTGCCGATATGGGTATCATTCCAGAGGGAAGCTATAAAAACCGCGAATTTGCAAAGCATTTTGTGGACAAAGAAGCTGACATTTTGCTATTTGACGCACAAACTTCTGGTGGGCTTTTGCTTGCAGTTGGTGAAAAGGACGCGATGCTTGCAGTAAAACGCTTAAAAGAAGTAGGTTATGAAAGCTCGGCTATTGTTGGCTCTGCGGTGTCAAAGAGCGAGTTTGGTATATTTTTAAGATAAATTTTTAAAGATAGCATGCTATCTCATTGCGTTAGTGAAATCTTTTAATTTACTTAACCATTCTATAATTTCAAAAACTATAAAGGAGAGATGATGAACTATCTTGAAATTTTAAAATTTCGTCATGCTTGCAAAGTTTTTGACGAAAGCAAAAAAATCAGTGCTGGAGAGTTTGATTTTATACTAGAAGCTGGTAGACTAAGCCCTAGTTCAACTGGTCTTGAGCAGTGGGATATCTTAGTCGTTCAAAATAAAGAGCTTAGAGAAAAAATAAAAGCTCTTTCATGGAATCAAGCGCAAATCACATCTTGCTCACATTTAGTTGTCGTTTTAGCTAAGATCAAAGAGGTAAAATTTGGAAGTACCTACGTTAATAAAATGATCGCTAGAAATACCAATAAAGATCCTGAAGCCATTGCTGCAAGGCAAAAATTTTATCATGACTTTTTGCTTGCAAATTTTAAAAATGATGATGAACTAACATTTCAGTGGTCACATGAGCAATGCATGATAATTGCCACAAATATGATGAATGCAGCCGCGAGTTTGGGCATTGATAGTTGCCCGATAGAAGGCTTTGACAGACATGCTTTAAATGAACTTTTGGGGCTTGATGAGAGCTTTCAAAGAGTGGCTATCATGGTGCCATTTGGCTACCGCCTAAATTCACAACCAAAAAAACTTCGCAGAGAAATTTCTGATATTGTTACTTGGATCTATTAAGATATTTGAGCCAAATTTTAAATAAATTTTTGGCTCAATTTTAAATAAATCAATAAATTCTAAATAAATACTTACCTTTATAAACCCAAATCAAGTAAAAATGGGATAAAATCAGAGCCAAAACCTAAACTAACGAGGTGTCTATCGTGCTTGAGAAACAAAAAACCAGCCTTCAGATAGTAAAAATGTTTTATACAAAGGCTATTTTACTTCTACTCTCATTTATATTTTTAGCATTATTTGTAGTTTGTGCCGGTACGAACGATATAAAGTATGATCTTAGCTCAACGAATTCAAATATAAAATCATCAATCTCAAATAGCTTTTTTATAATAAAAAACGATCTATTTTTAAAATCAAAAATGGTTGAAGCAGGTCTTAGCGATATGCTATTTGATAAAAATTCAACAAAAAACGATCTTTATATAGCTTTTTATGTTTTTGATAAAAATAGAAATTTAATCTATTCAAAGAGATTTTTAGGTGCTGATGACATAGCCGAAAAGGATCTATCTTGGCTTAGTTTAAACGAGGCAGATGCTGGGAAATTTACAGTATCAGATCGAGTTTATAAAAACAATCGTTTTAAAGATGTTTATGCATCTTATGGACTAAAAAATGGAGGCAGTATCTTAGTTCAAATTAATATAAAATTTTTGCAAAACTACGCTAATGTAGATTACGATGAGAAAAGCAAAACTTATGCTTATTTGGTGGATAAATATGGAAATTTATCAAGAGATGAGTTTTATAAAAAATTTGATGAATCGATGTTTTTGCCTTATGTGAGTCTTGGCGACGAGTTTAAAGAGGATAAAATAATATTTTCTTTAAGCCATATGAGCTTTTATCTCATAAGCTATATGCCAGAGTATAAAATTTTTGTTATTACCGCTTCAACGAAGCATTTTCATATCTTTATGCAGTTTGTGTTATTTTGGCTATCGATCTTTTGTTTTATATCTTCTTTGATTTTATGGGTTAGAGATGTGAAATTTATAAAAAATAGAATAATGCCAGCCTTAAAAGAGGTAAGAGATACTTTAGATGGCAATGAATATGAGATAAGACGAAGCCTTAATGTAACAGAATTTGAAGATATAAAAAATGGAATAAACAAGCTAAAGATAGAAACCAAAAAAGCAACTGATGGGCTAGAAGAATACAAAAGTAGATTTGGCTATATTTTTGAGCAAAGCTTTTTGAAAATAGTAGTTTATGATGCTTATAGCGGCGATATTATTGATGCTAGTAATGCATTTTTGTCTTCCATTGGCTACACAAAAGATGAGATTATAGAGCTAAATTTAAATAATTTAATAGATGGCGATTTTGCATTGTTTATGCAAATGAAACAAGACGCTCAAAATAGTGATATGAGTTTTAAAATCAAGCTAAGAACAAAAGATGGCGGCACTAAAGAGGGATTTTTACAAGAGTCGCAGATCGAGCTAAGGGATTCTAGGCTAAATTTTATGCTTATACACGAGCTTGACGATGAAAAATTTACGAAAAAGGATAACGAAGCAATAAATGATTATTCTTTTTTATCGCCAAATGTAATAGCAGAAGCATTAAGCAGCGATCCATTTTCTATCGTAAGAAGTACGCAAAATATCGATAGTGTCTTTAAAGTCCCGCAAGATAAGAAGCTTATAAATTTAAAAGATCTAATAAGCCCTGAAAGTTTAGATGAGTTTGCTGTAAATATTTCTAATGAATCTAAAAAATTCTTTGAAAATGGCGGCAAAAATAGCGAAATCAATCTCGTAGCCAATATGCAAACAAATGAAAACAACAAAACGCCATTTAAGATAAAAGTAAAATTTATAGATAATGATGCTGATAAAGAGCGAAAGACAATCTACTTTTTTAATGACTTAAGTGATATAGCAAAGCTGCAAGAAAAGTACGATGCTGAATTAAAATATTTTCAAAGCATACTTTGGGCAAGCCAAGCGCTTGTCTTTTCATGGGATAAAAAAAGCGACACCCTTTATATCCCAAATGCTATTGCCAAGTCGCTCGGATATGCATTAAATGGGGATATGAGTATAAATTTTGAACGTGCAAAAACTATATTTGTAGATGAATTTGTAAGCTTTAAGGACTTTTTTGACCTTATAAAAAAAGGTGAAGTATATGATGGCGAAGTGCGTTTTTATAGGGCTGATAAAGAGATTATTTATGTAAGGATTAGAGCAAAAGCAATAGCTTTTTATGATGGTGAAGCAAGCGTTATAAAGGGCACAATGCAAGATCTTAGTGTGCAAAATAGCTTTTTTTCTTATCAAGACCTTTTAGCAAAAATTTTCTCATACGCAAAAGAGCAAATTATTATGCTTGATGATGAGTTTAGGATCATAGATGCTAATGACGCTTTTTTCGATACGCTTGACATTTCTAGAGATAAAAATTTTATAGAGAAAATTTACTCAAAAGATATAATTAATTTTAAAAACGGACTAAAAGATATTAAAGATGAAATTTTAAATTCACTTAAAATAACTGGCTTTTGGCAAGGTCTTATTCATGATGTTCGAAGCAAAAATAGACTCGAAGTCATAAGTATAAGTAAGCTTTTAAACGCGTTTGGCGACCAAGAGGGATATATATTGCTAGCTTCAAGCGCAAATGATGACTGCTACAATAAAGAGTACCTCGAATTTATCGCGTATCACGATACGCTAACTGGATTGCCAAATAGATTTTTGCTTTTTAATAAGCTAGAAAATCTGCTAAAACAAGCGAAAAAAAGCTTAAAAATAGCAGCTTTTTATGTCGATTTTGATAATTTTAAATCGATAAATGACGGATACGGACATCAAGTAGGCGATAAAATCCTAATAGAAATTTCAAAAAAAATAGATGAAATTTTTCCAAAACAAGGAATATTTGCGAGAATAGGCGGGGACGAGTTTATAGGTGCTATGCCTTATGAAAATTTGGGAGAAATTTACGAGACTGCTGAGAACATCTTAAGAGTGGGCCAGAGTAAAATTTCTATTGATGATGATGAAAAAAAACTTAGCGTAAGTATTGGTATTAGCTTAAGTAGCGATGCACTTGGCGTTGATGATCTAATCGAAAGAGCTGATTGGGCTATGTATCAAGCAAAGCTTAATGGAAAAAATAAATATTATGTATTTAATTCGAAAAAAGATACATACTTTAAAAATGAATATAGAGACGACTCAAAGATCATTGAAGCTATCGATGCTGGTGAGATGTTCTTGCTTTATCAGCCTGAGATTGATATAAAAAGTGGGGAAGTTAGCAGCTTTGAGGCATTTATTAGATGGAAAAATGGCGATAAGATATTAAGGCCATCAGACTTCTTGCCACTTGCAAAAGGCTCAAAAGCAGTTGTTGCTATCGCATTATTTACGCTAAAAGATGCTTTAAAAGCTAGGGCTGTGTGGCTAAAAGAGGGAATAAATGCAAAAGTTAGAGTAAATTTGTGCATTAAAAAGCTAATGACATCTGAGTTTTTTGAGAAATTTAAAAAGCTTTTAAAAGATGAGCAACTAGACGCTAATGGGCTAATCATAGATATCGTTGACTCTGCAAGTGGCGTAAATTTAGATGATGTTGTTAGATATATCGATGCTTATAAGGAACTAGGCGTTAGCTTTTCACTTGATGATTTTGCGTCTTATTCAGGCTCGGTAGAAGCTTTAGGCATGTTAAAAACAAATAGATTTAATATAGACAAAAGATTTTGCAAACAAATTTTTGATTCAGTAGAAGCGCTAAAGACCATACGCATGATAAAGTATGTATCAGATACATTTGATTTTGATGTCATGATAAAAAATTTAGAAGATAAAAGCATGCTTGAAATTTTTATTGGATTTGGCTTTAGTAGATTTCAAGGACGGCTTTTTGCGCCAGAGCTTAGCCTGGATGATGTACTCAAATTTAAATTTACTCTATCATCTCCGCTAAATGTAAGAAATTTTCAAGATGATGAGAACTACAATATGCTTTGCAAAATAGTAGGTGCAAAAGAGCTTATGACTCGTTTGATAAATTTGCTTAAATGCGATGAAAAAGTAAGCGAAAAATTAAAAGACGAAATAGCAAATCAAGTAGATGATATCAGAATAATAAATGAAAAATTAGCTGAAATTTTAGATACGATTCTTGTAAAAATAGACAAAGAGAATGTAATAAATTTAGCTAATGAGGCAATTTTATTATGTGACAATGATCTAAATTTGAGTGGAGCGAATAAATAATGAATGAAAATGCTTTAAATGTTTATGAGCATGAAATCCCAAATGGAAGCAAGCTATACTTTGCCAGTAGCGCAAAGCTAAAGAGGCAGATCGAGCAAAAAGCTAGTGAAATTTTAGAAAATGAAGGCTTTAGCGAGATCGTAACGCCATTTTTCTCATATCACCAGCATTTAAGTGTAGATGCTACAAATCTTTTACGTTTTAGCGATAGCCTAAATCACGAAATAAGTCTAAGAGCTGATAGTACGGTAGATACTGTAAGGATCGTGCTTAGAAGACTAAAAGCAAACGAATCAAAAAGATGGTTTTATATCCAACCAGTCTTTCGCTATCCAAGCCAAGAAATTTATCAAATCGGAGCCGAGCTAATCGGTGAAAATGATGTTTTAAAAAGCATAAATATCGTAGCAAAGCTTCTTAATGAGCTAAAAATGGATACATTTTTGCAAGTGAGCAATATACAAATTCCAAGGGTAATTTGTGAAATTTTAAGTGTACCTATTGAAATTTTTGAAAATGGACAAATGGAAAAAATTTTATCTCAAAATGTTCCATGGCTAAGTGCTCTTGCTCTTTTAAAGTCAGTTGATGAGTTGGATGAGGTGATTAAAATTTCTCCAAGCAAGCTAAAAGAACCGCTTGAAAATTTGAGAAATTTAGCCAGTGCTTTAGAATATAAAAATTTAAGAATAGTTCCGCTATATTACTCGAAAATGAGATATTACGATAGTTTATTTTTTAGATTTTTAAGAAATAACAGCATAATAGCAAGTGGCGGCAGCTACGAAATAGACGGAAAAATAAATAGTGGTTTTGCTGTTTATACAGATGCATTGATAGAAGAAAAAATTAATTTAAGGAAGTAAGAATGAGAAAGGCTGATTTAGTAGTTGGAGTTCAATGGGGTGATGAGGGTAAAGGCAAGATAGTTGATATGCTAGGACTAAACTATGACATGATCTGTCGCTCACAGGGCGGTCATAATGCTGGCCATACGATATGGGTTGATGGCGTTAGATACGCACTTCACCTTGTTCCAAGTGGAATTTTGCATAAAAATATCATAAACATCATTGGCAATGGTGTTGTTGTTTGTCCAGAAGTATTAATCACTGAAATGGCTCAGTTTGAAAATTTAGAAGGTAGGCTTTATATTAGCGATAAAGCACATTTAAATCTAAGCTACCATAGCCAAATCGATCAAGCAAAAGAGAGACTAAAAGGCGAAAAAGCAATCGGTACGACTGGAAAAGGTATCGGACCAACTTATGCTGATAAAATAAGTAGAAGTGGTCACAGAGTAGGCGAGCTACTTGAGCCAGAGCGTTTGTGCGATGCTTTAATGCATGATTTTGAGACAAATAAATGCGTATTTGACGCACTTGGTGTAAAAATTCCTAATGAGAATGAATTGCTTGAAGAGCTAAAAAGATATAAAGAGGTTTTGGCTCCATTTATCGCAAATACTACAAACCTAGTGTGGAAGGCACTTGATGAAAATAAAAAGGTATTACTTGAAGGCGCTCAGGGTACACTTCTAGATATCGACCATGGCACATATCCATACGTAACTAGCTCAAATACCATAAGTGCAGGTGCTTGCACAGGTCTTGGACTAAATCCAAAAGAAATCGGTGAAGTAATAGGCGTCATAAAGGCCTATACGACTCGTGTTGGCTTTGGCCCTTTCCCAACAGAAGATAAAGGCACGAGTGGCGATAAGATGTGCGATATTGGTAAGGAATTTGGCACAACAACAGGTCGCCGTAGACGTTGTGGTTGGTTTGATGCTGTGAGTGTAAAATATGCTTCAAGGCTTGACGGTGTCGATACTTATGCGCTTATGAAGCTTGATGTTCTTGATGGATTTGAGGTGGTAAAAATTTGCAAAGCTTATCAATATAACGGTGAAACTATCGATTATATGCCGACAGATCTTGAAAATGCAACTCCTATTTACGAGGAACTCGCAGGCTGGGATAGCGTAAAAGGCATAAGCAAATATGAAGATTTGCCAGCAAACGCAAGAGCTTATATCGAGCGAATAGAAGCGCTAACTGGCGTAAAGATCGGCTATATCTCAACAAGCCCTGAAAGAAGTGATACAATCATTAGATGAAAAGCAAATTTACCTCTATTGTTCGTGTAAAAAAGCAAGAAATGGACAAAGTAGAGGCCAAGCTCGCCGTTGCCAGGCTTAATGTGAGAAATTTTGAAGAAAATTTATCGCGTTTAAGAGCTAAACTTGGCGAGTTTGTTTTGCCAAAAAGTGGCAATATAGGCGAACTAAAGGAAAATTTAGAGCTGATAAATATAACAAGGCAGGAGCTAAATGCTTGCAAAGAGAGCCTTGAAATAGCCAACAAAGAAGTTTTACACTACGAGCATAAATATAAAAATGCAAATTTAGAGTACGAAAAGATGAAATATCTAGAAAAAGAAGAGTTCAAAAAAGAGATAAAACGCATACAAAAGGCCGAAGCACTTGCACTTGACGAGTTTGCAGTGATGAAATTTACAACTAAGAGAGAGTCGTGATGAGAGCGGTTTTATTACTCTTAACTATTTCAAATTTTGCATTTTGTTTTGAAGTACCAGTTGACTGTACGCAAATTTTTGAAGCTAGAAAAGAAGAAATTTTAAAGGAACTTGAGATCATAGATGAACAGCGCCAAGCTTTAGAGGTATTTCGCGCAAGCTCGGCAGCAGCCTATGAAGAAAATAATAAAAAGCTTGCCAAAAAAGAAGCTGATATAAATACGACAATGAAAGTGATCGAGCAAAAACGCAAAGAGATCGATGAAGTGGTCGCTAAAAATGAGAAAATTTTAAAAGAACTTCGCACAATGACTAGTGATAAAGTCAATGAGTCGTATTCTAAGATGAAAGATGGCGCGGCGGCTGAGGTGCTCTCTAAAATGCCTAGATCAAATGCAGCCACCATACTTTATGCTCTTGATGCCAAAAAGATATCTACTATCATGGCAAAAATGGATCCAAAAGTAGCATCTGAGATCACCACTTTGCTTCAAAAAGGGCCACCATTTGCTGATGAAAAAGGCGATATGCCAACTCCAGCCGGTAGCATAAATATACAGTAATAAATTTTTACACAAGCAAACAAAATTTTAAAAAATTTAGACACCAAGATATAAAGCACTTGCTTATAAATTTTTAATTTTAAGCTCACCTAACTTTAGCTTGTATACTTTTGTGGTAGCTATTTTTTAACCAAACTTACTACGACCCCAACTCCAAGAATGGCTAGAATGATAAAAAGGCTAATTTGTGCAGAAATTTCAAAACCATGATGAAAGATATGAGTAGTCGCATTTACAGCTAGCTTTGCTGCGATAAAAAATAAAAGCACGATCACAGAAATTTCTAAATACTTTAAAAAATTTTTGAGTGCTTCAAGTACAAAATAAAGCGTTCTTAGCCCAAGTATCGCAAATATCATTGCTGAATAAACAATCACAGGATCTTTGCTCACAGCAATGACAGCCGGAACGCTATCAAAAGCAAATATCACATCGCTTAGCTCAATTACGCAAAGACACAAGAATAATGGTGTTGCTATCCAAGTGGCTTTTAGCCTTAAAATTTGATCGTTAAGAGTAGTTTTTTGACTATCTGAAATTTGATTAGAAATTTCGCTAAATTTAACAAAAAAACTATGTCCAAAAAGCTGTGGTAAAACTGGAAAGAAGTGATAAACTGCCATATAAGCTATGTGGTTTGAATAATCTTTTATATCTTCATCACAGTTATCTTTTTTTATCATCATTACGGCACTATATGCGACTATTGCCGCAAATATTAGCTCCATCCAAGGTGAGATGGCAAAAAGCATCGTACCTGCGGCTACAAAGATGAGCCTAAATATCATAGCTCCTATAACGCCAAAATAAAGCACTCTGTGGCGATAAATTTCAGGTATCTTAAACCATGAAAAAATCGCCATCATCACAAAAAGATTATCTACCGAGAGCGACTTTTCTAGCGCATATCCTGCAAAATAAAGACTTGCTATTTCACTGCCTCGCTCAAAATATAAATATATGCCAAAAAGTACCGAAACTCCTATCCAAAAAATAGACCAAATACCAGCTTGTTTTAGTGAAATTTTCTCATCATGTTTATGAGCAAAAAGATCTATTCCAAAGGCAAGTGATGCCATTATAAGAAAAACTATAATTGTTTGAATTTCTAACGCGTTCAACTTTTATCCTTAAAATTTTTAGTAAGGCATCATCAAGACTTCTACTATTTCGCCTTTTTTAAGAATTTCTTTATCCATTGGGATCATTAAAAGTGCAGCTTTGTTTGTTAAATTATTTACTATCGCTGAACTGCCAAGCTTTTTGCCATTTAGATTTACAAAATTTTTTCCTTCACGATTTTCTAAATTTACAGCTGTAAATTCTAAAAATGGTGAGCGTTTTTTATAGTCTTCGTCCATTATCGCCGTGATCTTTGGCTCTTCTTGACCAAACCACGCATTTATTAGGACCCTCACGTAAAGCACACACATAACCATTGCCGAGTACGGAAATCCAGGCAGTGCAAAGATATATTTATCGCCTGACTTTGCCACTCTGATGTGACGACCTGGTTTTATGGCAGCACCCTCGATGATAAGGCTAAAATTTTCATTTAAAGCGCCTTTTACAAAGTCGTAATCACCCATACTTATGCCCCCAGTCGTCACTAATATATCAGCTGATTTTAGTGCGTTTATGATCGCTTTTTCGACAAGCTCAGCCTTATCTCTTACGATCTCACAAAGGATCGGCTCTGCGCCCATTTTGCGTATCTGCATAGCGATGCCTACGTGATTTGAGCTGTGAATTTGTGCTGGATTTTCTAGAGGTTCGCCAAGGTCTTTTATCTCGCTGCCAGTCGCTAGTATCGCAACTCTTGGGCGTATGAAAACGCTTACGTGAAAGACACCAAGCTCAGCAAGAAGTGCTATCTCGGCGTAGGTTAGATGTGTGCCTTTTTTGATCAAAATTTCACCTTTTTTGTAGCTTTCTCCTACTTCGCGCACAGCAAAACCCTTTGGTACGCTTTTTTTGATGATTATTTTCGAGCCGCTAACCTCGACATTTTCTACCGGCACAAGAGTATCAGTGCCTTCGCTCATTAGTGAGCCAGTGAAAGTTTTGACGCATTTACTACCCTCTATGACTAGTCCTTTGTCGCTACCTGCTGGAAGGTCTGTGATAAGCTCAAGCTCACTTAGACCATCTTTGAAGGCAAAAGCGTATCCATCCATCGCTGAAACTGGCTTTGCTGGGTAGTTTTCAGCAGCTGTCACGTCGTAAGCTATGTGTCTATCAAGTGCATCTGTTATGGCTACTTTTTCGATCTTATCCCACTCATTTATAGTATCTTTTAGAATTTTTAGGCTATCTGCGTAACTCATAAAATCTTTCATTTTTATCCTTTTTATGAAATTTTTGCATATTTTATCTACTTTGCTCTTAAAAAAATTAATCTTTGTTTTATTTAATGATTATTAAAATGTCGTTTAAGAAATCAGTTTGATTTTACCCTATACATAGGAATATTTATGAATAAAACAGTGCTTTACATCATTGCAGGTGCAAGCTTAGGCATTCTTGGCCCAGTGCTTGTTTATTTTGGCAACCCAGCAAATATGGGCGTTTGCGCGGCTTGCTTTTTAAGAGATAGCGTAGGTGCTTTTGGTTTTCATCAAGCCAAAGTGGTACAGTATCTAAGGCCTGAAATTTTAGGGCTTATCATCGGAGGCTTTTTAGCAAGCATGCTTTGGAGTAGAAATTTCACTCCAGTATCTGGCAGTGCGGCATTTTCTAGGTTTTTCTTAGGCGTGTTTGCTATGATTGGTTGCCTTATCTTTTTGGGCTGCCCATGGAGAGCGTTTTTGCGCCTTGGCGGCGGGGATATGACTGCTATTGCTGGTCTTGTCGGTTTATTTGCCGGAGTTTTTGTTGGACGATTTTTCAAGAAAAATGGTTATGTTATACCTGAAAATGATGCCACTACAAAACCAGTTGCGTTTTTGCCATTAATTATTGCTGTTTTGCTTTTAGCAGCCCTTGTTTTTGGTTTAAAGCTTGGCGATAATGGTGCTTTATTTAGCTCAGAAAAAGGCCCAGGTTCACAGCACGCAAATATCTTTATCTCACTTATTTGCGCCATTGTTATTGGCATTTTTATGCAAAGAAGCAAATTTTGCTCGGTTGGAGCGATTAGTAAAGTTTTTGAGCGTGATCTTTCAATGTTTTATGGCATTGTATCTATCATCGTTTTTGCAAGTATCACAAATTTAGCTCTCGGACAATATAAATTTGGCTTTGAAGCTCAACCTATCGCTCATAATGATGTTCTTTGGAATTTCTTAGGCATGAGCTTGGCTGGTCTTTGCTTTAGCCTAAGTTATGGCTGCCCAGGCAAACATTTAGTGCAAATGGGAGCTGGAAATTTAAGCTCGGCTGTATTTGTTTTAGGTATGGGAGCAGGTGCTGCGATAAGCCATAACTTCATACTTGCAAGCTCAGGAGCTGGCATCACTCCTTACGCTCCATATGCCGTAGCGATCGGCTTTATCTACGCTATTTATGTTGGAGTTTTTACTAAAAAAGCATAATATAAATTTGGCTGCCTTTGCAGTCAAATTTATTCACTCCTTATATCTATCACCTCATCAAAAAGTTCAAAAAGCTCGCGTTGGTGTGTGATCATTAAAATACTAGCCTTAATCTTAAAATTTTTTAGCGGCAATAGTAATGCATTTTGTTTTAAGATATGGCAAACGATAATTCTAAATCGAACTAAAATTTTAATAATGAATTGATAAAATTAATAAACATCAATATAAAGTAAATATTTTAAGCTATTTTGATATAGAATATCGATTTTGATTTTATCTAAAGGAATTCTATGAAGTTTAGTATACTTGCTTCATCACTGATCTTTAGCTCGCTGTGGGCTTTAGATACAAATAACAGTGATTATTCAGTTGTTTTACCAACTATCGAGGTGGAAGGTATCTCGGAGCAAAATACCCTAAAAGGTTATATCGCGTATGATAGCGCGGATATCAATAGAAATGGACTCAGTAACAAAGAGACGCCACAAACTATCGAAAATATAGATATACAAAAGAACAGAAACTACGGTACAAATGACCTTTCAAGTATCCTTGAGGGAAATGCTGGTATTGATGCAGGCTACGATATGAGAGGTGAGAGTATCAAGATAAGGGGTTTTAGCGTTGATGGCGGTGATATATATAGAGATGGTGTTAGAGACTCAGGACAGATAAGACGTAGCACAGCAAATGTTGAGAGAGTTGAAATTTTAAAAGGGCCAGCCTCAATCTTGTATGGAAGAAGTGACGGCGGTGCGGTTGTAAATTTGGTTAGTAAAAAGGCAAATTTTATGCCTGTTTATAAGCTTTCAGGCAGGGTTGGTAGCTGGAGCAGATATGGCGGTGGTATAGATGTAAACCACGTAGTAAATAATCAACTAGCCGTAAGACTAACGACTGATATGGAGCGTGGAAAGTCATGGAGAGATGGTATAAAATATAAAAATTTTATGATAAGTCCAAGCGTTGTCGTGACAAATGATGGCGGAACGGTTAGTTTTGAGGCACAATATACATATGATAATGCTTGGCGTGTACCTGATAGAATGCCAACAAAAAGTGTCTATGACAAACTTGGTATCGACTATACAAAGGGATTTTCTCACGATGGAGACTTTGTTGAAGATAAGCTTCATTTCTTCCGTACCGAGCTAAATGCGCAACTAGCAAAGGATATAAATTTAAAATGGGTCTTTGGCTATAGAAAAGCTAGTCAAAATTTTGATCATTATTTTAGTGGTACCATCATGCCTGGAAATAGATTAAAGCAAAACTATCCGATGATGACACGCTCTCAAATGCTATAACACTTACAAAAGAGCTTGAATTTACAAGATTTAAGCATAATCTTACTTTTGGATATGACAACAGCGTAGAAACTCGCCATCCAAGGCTTTGGTTTGATAGTGCAAAAAATGTAACTATAAATCCATATGCATCAAGATCAAGTTGGGGTAGTGTGGGCTACATACCACTTAATACTGATAATAAACATAAAGCTATAAATAATGGAGTATTTCTCGAGGATCTAATAAGCTTAGACGACAAATATAGGCTACTTGTTGGTGGAAGGTTTGACTTTTATAAATTTAAAACAAGAAATATTGCAAATATGACAAATAGCTACAAAGGGCACTCTTTTAGTCCAAGAGTTGGCTTGCTGTGGGACTTTTTGCCAGAACATACCGCATACGCCTCATACTCAAAGAGCTTTGCGCCTTATGGTGGTCGCGGAAATATAGGTATAAGTACAGGCGATACAACGATGCTTGATCTAAAACCGCAGAATAACGAGCAATATGAAATCGGCTTAAAAAGCACATGGGCTGATAATAGGTTTAGCTCAAACCTAGCGATATTTCAGATCGAGCATAATAATATAAGATACCAACCAGATTCTACAAATGATCCATATACATGGGCAGTTCGCGGCAAGGAGCGCAGCCGCGGTATCGAGCTAAACGTGCTAGGGCAAATTTACGAGAATTTATACCTGCGCAGCTCACTTGGATACATGAGAGCCATCATCGTAAGTGATAAGTCAAATCCATTAAACGAAAAACTTAGTCTAAAAGATACAACTAACTGGCAGGGCAATGTTTTTTTAAGATATGCTAAAAATGATAAATGGTATGTCGAAAGTGGCGTAACCGGGTACTCTAAAAGATATAGTTACAAAGTAACTAAAACAAGCGTAACCGATCAACACTTGCCCGGCTTTGCAAGGCTTGATGCAAGTGCTGGATATAACTTTAATGAACACACTCAAATGACACTAGCAATAAACAATATCTTAAATAAAAAATACTGGCGTTCAGACTCAAGACCGGGGGACGAGAGATCGTTTATGCTAAATATGCACTACACTTTTTAACTAAAATTTACACCGCCTTCTCTTTGGCGGTGTAATCTTTTGTCATGTGAAATTTGGAGAAATTTAGCCACCAAAGATGGCTAAATTTGAAGTTATCTTAAAATTTGAATCTTTGCTTTTGCACGGAGTTTATCAAAATAATCAGCCATAAGTTTTTCTTGCTCGCCTTGATAAAGCTCGTTTATAACATTATCCTTAACATCTGCAAAGCTTGGAGTGTATGAGCCTATTTTTTCTTTTACATAAAACATATCAAAACTATCAGCGCCTTGTAGTATTTGGGTAAATTCGCCATTATTTGTGCCAGATATTATAGCTGCTAGCCTTGGATCTATGCTTTGATAGTCTAAACTTAGCTCTTGCGTTTGTACGCTACTAAGTAGTGATGGACTTGTTTTTTGAGCTTCTAATTCTTCAGGATTTTTTGCCCTATAAAGAACCACTTTAGCAGTGCTAAAGACCTTAAATTTATCAGGATTAGCATCAAAATACATCTTTGCTTTTTGCTCATTTACATTTTTGCCAGCTTCAGCCAAAATGCTTTTATAAAGCTTTTCTTGAAGCATCTTTTTTTCTATGTTGTTTTTAAACTCCAAAAAGTCCATGCCTTGAGCTTGGATGGAGCTTCTAAACTGCGAGTTTGTCATGCCATTTTGTTTTGCGATCGCTTCGACTCTGTCATTTAATTCAAACGGTGTTACGCTTAAGTTTAAATTTTTTATCTGAGCATCTTCGAGTCTATCTCTTATGAGTAAATTTAAGGCATCTTGTTCGCTAGCTCTTAGCTGCTCTTTCAAGCTATAAACTTCATAAAGCGTGATTGGTTCGTTCTCTACAATAGCTGCGATACCGTTTATCATCTGAGCCGAATATAAATTTAAAGCACTTAGCATGCCAGCAGCCAAAAAGAGCAATTTTTTCATAATAAAACCTTTATTTAAGTATTTAGTAAATATAATTTTGGGCAATTATAACATAAAAATAAGGCACAAAATGATAGTTACTAGATTTGCTCCGTCGCCTACTGGATACCTACATATAGGCGGACTTAGGACAGCCCTTTATAATTATTTATACGCAAGAGCTAATAATGGAAAATTTTTACTTCGTATCGAAGATACTGACTTAAAACGAAACTCTGAAGAGGCTACGCAAGCCATAAAAGAGGCATTTGCTTGGTGCAAGCTTGATCACGACGGTGAAGTGACATATCAGTCAAAGAGGTTTGATCTTTACAAAGAGTATGTTAAGAAGCTTCTTGAAGAAGGCAAGGCATATAAATGCTATATGAGTAAGGATGAGCTTGAAGAGCTTAGAGCTAGCCAAGAAGCAAAAAAAGAGCGTCCAAAATATGATAATAGATATAGAGATTTTACAGGCAATCCTCCAGCTGGCATCGAGCCAGTCATCCGTATAAAAGCCCCGCTTAGCGGCGAGATTGTCATACATGATGGCATAAAAGGCGAGGTTAAATTTAAGGTTGAAGACATATTAGATGACTTCATCATCGCAAGAAGCGACGGCACACCGACCTATAACTTCACAGTTGTGATAGATGACGCATTAATGGGCGTAACAGACGTCATCCGCGGCGATGATCACCTCTCAAATACCCCAAAACAGATCGTTCTTTACGAGGCACTTGGCTTTAAGGTGCCAAAATTTTATCACGTCGCTATGATAAACGGCGAGGATGGCAAAAAGCTTAGCAAAAGGCATGGTGCGACTGATGTTATGGAGTATAAAAAGATGGGCTACTTGCCTGAAGCGCTCTTAAATTTTCTCGTTCGTCTTGGCTGGAGCCACGGCGATGATGAGATTTTTACTATTGAGGATATGCTTAAATACTTTAATCCAAACGACATCAACAAAAGCTCAAGCACCTACAACGCTCAAAAGCTTGACTGGCTAAATTCTCACTACATTAAGACTTTGCCTTACGAGAGGCTAGCGCACGATATGCTTGAGTTTGGTGTGGATTTTAAGGCTTTGGTAAAGGGTGAGCTACTACTAAATTCGCTCCGTGAGAGATCAAAGACATTAATTGAAATGGCAAATAGCGCAAACGCGATAATCAACGCTCCAAAAAGCTATGATGAGAAAGCTTGGGCTAAATTTATAAATGAAAATAGCAAAGAAATTTTGGCTAAATTTGCTCAAATTTTAGATCGTGACCTTGACGCAAAGGGCTACGAGGAGCTAACAAATAAATTTTTAGAGCAAAATGGCTTAAAGCTAAAAGACCTAGCTCAGGCCTTAAGGATAGCGCTAACTGGCTCAAGCGTGAGCCCAAGCATATTTGAGGTGCTTGAAGTAGTAGGCAGTAGCGAGACGAAAAATAGAATACAAAATTTATTAAAGGAAGAAAAATGACACATGTAACTAAAGAAGAAGCACTAAACTACCACATAGGCGGCAAGATCGAGATAAAGGTAAAGACGCCTTGCGAGACGTCAAGAGACCTTTCAATGGCCTATACGCCTGGCGTTGCAGAGCCTTGCAAAGAGATAGAAGCTGACAATGAGCTAGCTTATAAATATACAAATAAAGCAAATCTGGTAGCCGTCATCACTGATGGCACAGCTGTTCTTGGACTTGGCGACATCGGTGCCATCGCTGGTAAGCCAGTTATGGAAGGAAAGTCAGTCTTATTTAAAAAATTTGCAAATGTTGATGCCTTTGACATTGAGCTAGACGAGCACGATCCTGATAAGATCGTTGAGATTTGCAAGGCTCTTGCTCCAACATTTGGCGGCATAAATTTAGAAGATATCCGTGCTCCAAAGTGCTTTGAGATCGAAAGGAAGCTTCAAGAAGCAGTCGATATCCCAGTCATGCATGACGATCAGCACGGCACTGCGATGATAACAAGCGCTGGTATGATAAATGCGATGGAAATTTCTGGTAAAGATATCTCTAAAATCAAAATTGTAGTTAGTGGTGCTGGTGCGGCTGGTATCGCTTGTGCGAAGATGTATAAAGCACTTGGTGCAAAACATATCGTGATGATAGATAGCAAAGGCGTAATTCACTCAAAAAGAACAGACCTTACACCTGAAAAGGTAGAATTTGCACTAGATACAGAGGACAGAACTCTAGCTGATGCGATGAAGGGTGCTGATATGTTTTTAGGTCTTAGTAAGCCAGGAGTGCTTACAAAAGAGATGGTTGCATCTATGAATAAAGAGCCTATAATTTTTGCTCTTGCAAATCCAGTGCCTGAAATTTATCCAGAGGACGTTGAGGCTGTAAGAAGTGACGTTATGATGGGCACAGGCAGAAGCGACTATCCTAACCAAGTAAATAACGTTCTAGGCTTTCCATTCATCTTTAGAGGCGCACTTGACGTTAGAGCTAAAAAGATCACTGAAAATATGAAAATGGCTGCAGCTAGAGCGCTTGCGCAGCTTGCAAAAGAGCCAGTGCCAGCTGAAGTTTTAAAAGCAAGTGGCGTTAGCGAGCTAAAATTTGGCAAAGAGTACATCATCCCAAAACCATTTGACAAGCGCGTGCTAACAGCGGTCGCTCCAGCAGTTGCAAAAGCTGCAGTTGAAGATGGCGTAGCGAGAGTAAAAGATTTTGATGTTGAGGCTTACAAAGCCAAACTTGCAAAAGGATTTTAATCAAATTTAGCCCAAATTTTGGGCTAAATTCTTCTCTTGGCATTTTATAAAAGACAAACCTTGTAAAAAAGTAAATTTAAGGACAAAAAATGCAAAACGTGAAGCTCATCTCACACCCATTGATCGAGCATAAATTAACAATCTTACGTGATAAAAACACCCAGCCTTTTCAGTTTCGCATGCTAGTTGATGAGATCAGCTACCTTATGATCTTTGAGGCGACTAGAAATTTAAAGGTAAAAGATGTCAAAGTCCAAACACCAGTTGCGGTGGCAGACGCAAAAAGGCTCACTACAAAGGTGATGATATGCCCTATCTTAAGGGCTGCTCTTGGCATGCTTGATAGCGTCTTTACCATCATACCAGATGCGAGCGTTGGCTTTTTGGGCTTTCAGCGAAACGAAGAGACAGCGCAGGCTGAGTTTTTCTACGCAAAGCTTCCAAAAGACGCAAAAGAGCGCATGGCGATCATCATCGACCCTATGTTTGCGACTGGTGGCACGGCGATAGATGCAGTTAAGTTCTTGCGTGAAAAGGGCGTTAAAGAGATCAAATTTATCTCTATCATCGCCGCACCTGAGGGGCTAAAGAGATTTAGCGAAATTTATCCAGACGTCGAGGTCTATACGGCATCTATCGATGAGAAACTAAACGAGAAAAACTACATCGTACCAGGTCTTGGTGACGCTGGCGATAGAGTTTTTAACACTCTTTAAGGGCTAAATTTGAACAAAAGACTTTTGCCAGCTCTAGTTGCCTTTGTCATTGCTATCATCATCGCCACCTTCTTTTTTTCAAAAGAGGGTGGCGAGGCAAACAAAAACGCTCAAATTTTACTTGAGCAGCTCAATAAAGAAGGGCAAAAGAGCCAGAGCCTCGCAGAAAACGGCTCATATACCTCAAAAGATGAGGTCGCACTTTATATCTATAAATTTAACAAGCTACCAAAGAATTTCATAACCAAAAAAGAGGCACTTGAACTTGGCTGGGACGCAAAAAGCGGAAATTTATGGCAGGTAAGTGGCGGCAAAAGCATCGGTGGGGATAGATTTTCAAACAGAGAAAAGAGGCTACCTGAGGCTGATGGTAGAAAGTGGTTTGAGTGCGATGTGAATTATAATGGTGGCAGGCGCGGCGCTGAGAGAATTTTATACTCAAACGACGGGCTTATCTACTACACGCCCGATCACTACGAGCATTTTTACCTGCTTTATGAGAAGAGGATGCAATGAAAAGCGTGATCTTAGATGCCAAAAAGATGCTCGAAAAAGAAAAAATGCATGAGTATTTTGCTAAGAAATTTGACCTGCCAGAGTACTACGGCAGAAATTTAGACGCGCTCTTTGACTGCCTTTGCGAGATAAATGAGCCAACTCTTATAAAGCTAAAAAACGAAAATGCTTTGGATAGTGCCACAAAAGAGAGCTTAACCCAGCTATTTCGCGACGTTTGCAACGAAAATGA
Source organism: Campylobacter concisus (assembly GCF_002165775.1). Taxonomy (NCBI): domain Bacteria; kingdom Pseudomonadati; phylum Campylobacterota; class Epsilonproteobacteria; order Campylobacterales; family Campylobacteraceae; genus Campylobacter; species Campylobacter concisus. The sequence continues at coordinate 62,332 of NZ_NDYP01000002.1, forward strand.
GATGGTTAAATTTGAGCTTGTAAAAGATGAAAAATGATATTTGGAAAAATTGATTATCTAAATTTACTCCCATTTCACGTATTTTTAAAATCAGCCCCATTAAGCTCTCAGATAAAAAAGGCGATCGAGTTTAAAAAAGGCGTGCCAAGCAAGCTAAATAGAGCCCTAAACGCTAGAAAGATCGACGCTGCGGTGATCTCAAGCATAGCTAGCAAAAAGGCAAATTTAAAGAAGCTAAATTTTGGAATAGTCGCCAAAAAAGATGTAAAAAGCGTGCTTGTGCGCAAAAACTCAGCCCCAAAGCCAGATCCTGCCTCAGCTAGCTCAAACGCCCTAGCCAAGGTGCTTAAACTAAATGGCGAGGTGATCATAGGCGACAGGGCGCTAAAGGCATACTTAAGTGAGGGCAAAGAGTGCTTTTACGACCTTGGTCAAATTTGGCACGAAAAGACAAATTTGCCATTTGTTTTTGGTAGATTTTCTTACGTAAAAAATGGCTCGTTTTACAAAAAACTGGTCGCAAAATTTCTACAAAAAAATGTAAAAATTCCAAATTATATATTAGCCCAGTATGCCAAAAGCCGCGACATAAGCGAGCAAGATATCAAGTGGTATTTGAAATTTATAAGCTACAAGATCGGTCCAAAAGAGCAAAAATCACTCAGAAAATTTTTTAAAGAGTATATATTATTAAAAGCAGCAAAAAAGAATTAAATTTTTATAGCTTCTTAGCAGCTGCCAAGAAGCTATAAAATTTAGTGATGCATATGCATATTAGTTGAGTTATCATCACTCATATTTTGCATCATCATATTCATATGCATCTCACCCATATTTTGCATCATCTTGTGGTGATCGTGCATTGGCATATCTGCTGGCATGTTCATCGGCATATTCATATGCATACCCATCTCACCGTTTTCAGCCTTGTAGCCAGTTATGGTAGGATCAACCATGCCAAATATCATAGCGACGTGTGCGACGACCAAGGCAAATATGAGTAGGAAAAAGTGAAGCTTTAGCTTTGCCTTTTCGCTTGCGTTTTTGTAGATCAAATTTAGCTCTAAAAGCGCGATGCCAAGAAGTGGTATGACGCTGATGAGATATGAGTAGACAGCGATGACATCGGCATATCCACGCCATTTTATACTTGGATAAATTTTTGCCATAAAATAGATCACAAGAGCTGTAAAATAGACCCCAAGCACTATGCCAGCAAATTTGCCAACAGCCTTAAAGCCAGTATTTTTGCCGCTATCCATGTGATACATAGTGAGAAACTCCATCGCCACTAAAAGCTCCGTAAGCCCCACAGGTATCACCATGAAGAGGATTAGATTGTAAGGTTGATTGAGCGATAAAAGCTCCATGTAGTGTGTCATTACCATTGTAAGTCCTTTGTAAAAAATTTAAAGAAGTTTAACGCCAAATTGCTAATAATCATAAAATATCAAGATAACAAATTTAAGCGGATGTTAAATTTACTCCTAGCTTGGCTAAGAGTAAATTTAAGTTAGTCTTTAAACTCGTGTGAGATGACTGGAGAAAATTCTTCCCAATGAAGTTTGGTTTTGATTGTTGGCATCTTGCTTTGAAATGGCTCTTTCTTAAGAGCTGCCATAGCGACACTATCGCCTTTTGGCTTAGCCGGTGCTTCTACGTTTAGTATAGAGCGTTCAAGATCAATGAAATCTTTTAAAATAATAGTATATGATTTAAAGAAATTTGCCTCTTTGTGAGCCAAAAGTAGCGAGCCAAACTCGTCTACAAATAAATTTAAGGTCTCAGAAAATAGCTTATTGCTAATATTTTTTGCATCATTAAACTCATCTTTTAAAAATGTAGCCATCGCTAAAAATATAAATCCAACATAGTCCTCGCTATCTTTGCAAAGCTCGCTATCACGCCTATATGGGCTTAGTTTTAAACATTCAATAACCCTAAGCCTAGCTGCCCCGTTATCTCTGCCCTCTTCATAAAATGAGGCACTTAAAGGGATGTTTGTAAAGCCAAAAAGAACGTCATTTTGTTCTTTTGAAAATTCTTCAAAGCTAAATTTATCTAAATTTTTAAACGCAGCATCACTATCCTCGCTTAAAGGATTTGCACTTAAGTATCTTAACTGCTCTTTCCACCTTGAAAATTTCTCATCATTTGTGTAAAAAAACATAGGATATGCTAGAAATTCGTAAAAATATGATCTTGCTTTTATGATGTTTTTATCCATTTAATAAATCCTCTTTCATTGCGTTTATTTGGGCTTGAACCATTAGTTTGGCCTTACAGTCAGCACAGCAGTAAAGTGCTTTTATCTTGACCCTATCGTTGCCAAATCTTGGTTGCATTATAGTTGCGATCTTTTCGACAGCTTTTTTAGTCGCAAACTCTTTTCCGCACTCAACACAGGCAAAAAGCTCATCTCTTGCCAGTTCATTATATGTAAAAAACTCAGGCTTAAGAGAAATTTTTCCAACCTCAAGGCTTATGGTATCTTTTTCAGCACAGCTTAGTTCGCAGTATCCGCAAGCTGTACAGACGCTTGGATTAAATAAAATCGAATTTGTCTTTTTATCAGCTACTAGCGCACTTACGTTACAAGCGCCAACGCAACTTAGACAAAGTGTACAGCTATCAGTGTTTATCTTGACATCACCGTATCTTATCATCTCACCGCTTTTTACCACGCCAAGATCTTCGCTGCCTACTAAAAACTCAAGCCTTTTTGCAAAAATTTCTCTTTTTGGCAAGGCATATTCGTTTATCGTGTGTTGTGAGTCAGCTATAAATTTTACCTTTTTGAGTGATTCTTCAAGCTCGTTTTTATCTTTAGCGTGATAGATCGCCGTCTCTTTAAATTTAAGCTCATAAATTTGATTTAAGATGCTAATGGCGTCTTTTTCGCCTTTGCCAAGAGTTTTGCTAAATAAAATCACACTCGCACCACTTTCTTGAAGCAATGTAAGTAGATGCGCTTGATTTAACATATGTGGTGCTAATATGAAAAAAGGTAGGACATTTTCAGGTAGGCTTATATTTAGCTCGTCTAAATTTGTTTCATTAGAGATTATTAGTGGAATTTTACCTTTGTAAAGTTTGGCAATAGTAGCAAATGAGTTTTGTGGCATAAGTGTAGAGTCAAGTGCGCCGCTAGGGCAGACGCTGATACAGTTTCCACAGTTTGTGCAATCTATTTGCGAAAAGACAAGGTGCTTTGTTTCATCCTCTTTTAATATCGCAACCGTTGGGCAAACTTCAGCACAACGTCCGCAAATTTCAGTCCTGCGCTCGTGATATTGACAGATCGAAGAATCGTATTGAGTTAGACTTTTGTACTTAAATTTTGGAGTTTTTTCATTTAAAATTTTAAGCACAGCTTCGTCTTTTAGTCCAGATATTTCGTAACAGCCGCTTTGCTTTAGCATATAATCCCTTGCGTTTTCAACCAAGAAAAAGTCGCAATCGACCTCAAATTCGTCGTTTGCTCTAAGTACTAAAACGCTTAGCTCACCAGCCGCACCGTATATAAATTTTACTTCAAAGTGCGTGAGTTCAATGACTTTATAGCCATTTTCTTTTAATAAATTTGCTAGCTCTTCGCGGCCTGAGTTGCTAACTATTACGACATTTTTGCCAACCTCTTTTTCATAATCGACATCCTTTGCCATCTCAAAGGCACTAGCTCTTGCCTCGTAGAGCAAAAGCGTGTTTTTAGCTTTTTCTAAGACGCTTGCGGTTGTATTTTCTAGATAAAAATTTATCTCAGGTGCGATAATGTTTGCTTTAAGCTTTGGCGAGTTAGAAACTAAATATTCTTCCTTTTCGTTATTTATTTCTATCTGTTCATTTAGCATTAAAGTATCGTCAAAATCGTTATAAAAGCCAAATTCTTTCATAGTTTCTCCTATTATCAAAAACAGGTTTATTTTAATATTAATGGGATTAATGGACTCTGAATTTTATATGTTCTTTTTTGCTCTAAGGTTTAATTTATAATATTTTTTATGTTAAAATCACGGCTTGGTAAAACTAACTTACTAGGAGCACGAATTGAGCGTTTTAAGAGATATCCCACAAGTTGATAAGATCATAAAAAACGAAGCATTTTCAGGATTTGATATAAATTTAGTCACATTGCTTGCGAGGCAAATTTTAAATGAAGTTAGAGCTAAAATTTTAAATAAAAATGCAAATTTTGCATTGCAAGAAATAATAGATTTAATCCTAAACGAATATCATAAATTTAATGAATCAAGCCTTCAAAGAGTGCTAAATTTAACTGGTGTAACCATTCACACAAACCTCGCTAGAAGCGTCATAGATAAAGAAATTTTAAGCCGTGCAACTCCGGTAATCACAGGGTATTCAAACCTTGAATACAACCTAAAAACAGGCAGTCGCGGCAACAGATATGACTATATCGGTGAGATGATCGCAAGAGCATTTGGTTTTGAGGACGCTATCGTCGTAAATAATAACGCAAGTGCTGTATTTTTGGTGTTAAACACCTTTGCAAAGGGCAGGGAGGTAGTCGTTAGTAGAGGCGAGCTTGTCGAGATAGGCGGTAGTTTTAGGGTGCCTGAGGTGATGGCAAATGCAGGTTGCTTTTTAAAAGAGGTCGGCACGACAAATAAAACTAGACTTAAAGACTATGAGTCGGCTATTTGTGAAGATACTGCAATGCTTATAAAAGTGCACCGCTCAAATTTCGACATCGTGGGCTTTAGCGAAGAGGTTACAGCAAATGAACTAAGCAAGCTAGCGCGTGAGCAAAATTTAATAGACTATTTTGATCTTGGCAGCGGTTTTTATGGAAATTTACCGTTTAATCTAGACAAAAATGAGCCAGATTTAAAGCATTTAAAAGACGTTTCGCTAGTTAGCTTTAGCGGTGACAAACTCCTTGGTGCGGTGCAGTGCGGAATCATTGTTGGTAAAAAAGAGCTCATCGCAAAGCTTAGAAAAAATCAGCTTTTAAGAATGCTTCGCGTAGATAAAGTGATCATTTCGCTTTTGGCTGAGAGCATGAAAGCTTATTTAAATAAAGAATTTGAGCTAATCACAACACAAAAACTACTTCACAAAAGCGCAAAAGAGCTTGAAAACTTAGCAAATTTTATAAATAAGAATCTAAAAACATCGCTAGAAATCGTTCGCACACAAACCTTTGTAGGAGGCGGTGCGATGCCAAATAAAAAAATTCCAAGCGTGGCTTTGGCGGTTAGTGGAGATGCAGTTTTAAATGAGCAGAAATTTAGGCAAAAAAAGGTAATCGGCCGCATAGAAAATGATAAATTTTTGCTTGATTTAAGAACGCTTTTAGATGAAGATGTAAATGAACTAATAAAAATAATAAATGAAACGGAAGAAAAATGAGTTTAATAATAGGAACAGCAGGGCATATCGACCACGGAAAAACCGCACTTATAAAGGAGCTAAACGGCTTTGAGGGGGACAATCTTGAAGAGGAAAAAAAACGTGGCATAACGATCGATCTAAGTTTTTCAAATTTAAGCAAAAACAGCGAAAATATCGCCTTTATCGACGTGCCAGGGCATGAAAATCTAATAAAAACAATGATAAGTGGCGCGTATGGCTTTGATGCGTGCTTATTTGTAGTGGCTGCAAATGACGGACTTATGCCCCAAAGCTTGGAGCATCTTGAAATTTTAAATCTCCTTGGCGTTAAATCCTTGATAGTAGCGCTTACAAAGTGCGACCTCGTAGATGAAGCGACTATAAATTTAAGAAAAAAAGAGATAAGAGAGGAAATTTCTAAATTTAAAAACCTGCAAATTTTAGAAATTTTCGCCATTAGCATAAAAGACAAGGTAAGTATAGATGAGCTTAGAAACTATCTCTTTACACTAAGGGCTAAAAAACGCGATGAGGACGGCGTTTTTAGATACTACATCGATAGGGTTTTTAGCCTAAAAGGTATAGGAAACGTCGTAACTGGTACTGTGATAGAGGGAAGTGTCAATAAAAACGAGAAGCTTTTTAACTACGACGCCGGTAAAGAGGTACTCGTAAGAAGCGTGCAAAGCCACGATGAATTTGTAGAGCGTGCAGGTGTTAGTAGCCGTGTGGCACTAAATTTGACAGGCATTGAGCTTAACGAGCTAAAAAAAGGACAGCTACTTAGTAAAAAAGGCTTCTTTAGAGGTTTTAGAGAGATAGACGCGGTCGTAACTGCTAAAAATTTGATCCACTCGCAAAACGTAACATTTTGCGTGGGCGCTAAAAATGTCCCTGCAAAGGTGCTAATACTAAGCCAAAAAGATGATAGCTACTTCGTGACCTTTAAATTCCAAAGCGATATGTTTTTGAAATTTGACGAGACTTTTGTTCTCATTTCAGACGCACGAGTGATAGGTGGTGGTAGAGTGCTAAACCCCGTACTTGAGCCACTAAAAAAGGCTGGGAAAATTCTCTTTTTGGCAGCACTTTTAAAGTATGATTTTGTGGAGGCATTTTCTATACTAAAAGATGCTCACAAAAATGGCTTTGGCATTATCTCGTCTTATCAAAGATTTGGCCTAAGTCACGAAGAGGCTGTGAGTGTAGCCAAAAAACTATCATCTGTTTTTGTTGATGAAAAGGCGTTAAATATTTACGATCTAAGTGCAGTTGAACGGATAAAATCAGTGGTTAAATTTATGATAGAGAAGAATGAATTTGCTGTTTTTTCAGCTCAGAGTATAAGCTTGAAACTTACTTGGGCTAGCGTTAGTTTGGCTCAAAAGGCACTTGATGAGCTTGAGAGTATAAATTTAATCGCCAAAAATGATGGTGTCTATACAAAAAAGGGCGTTGATATTAGCAAACTAAAAGTAAGGCTCGAAGAGAAAATTTATGAAATTTTAGAAAATGGTAAGCTGGCCCCAACTGCACCATATAATATATATGATGAGCTGGAGATTGATAGGCTAAGTGGCGATAATGCTCTTAAAAAATTAACCGCAATGGGCAGGGTTGTAAGGCTGGAGCATAACCTTTTCATTACAAGAAATTCGCTAAAAATGGCACTTGATAAGCTAAGAGAGATCATCAAAAATCAAGGCTTTGTAAATGTCACAAACGCCAAGGATGCACTAAATTTAAGCAGAAAATATGTAATCGCTTATCTTGAGCAGCTCGATCTTGAGAGTGACATAATGAAGCAAGGAAATGACAGAGTCTTTCGTGGTTAGTATTCATTTACAAAAAGTAAATATAATCCGCCAAATTTTTTAAAAGGAAAAAAATGAAAAAAGTGGTTTTGGCCTCAATATTAGCGGCAACTAGCCTAATGGCAGCAAGCGATAAGCAAATAGAAGATTTTTACTCAGAAGTTTTTAAAAATCAAAATATCGATGGTGTTAATGTAAAAGTCGTAGAACGCACTAAAATTTTAGATGATATAGAAAAAGTAAGCTTAAAATTTAGCAAAGGAGATATGTCTCAAGAAGATGTGACTTTTGTTAAGGGCGATCTTATGTTTCCTGATGTTGTAAATTTAAAGGAGCAGAAGTCTTATTTAGCTGAAGAAAAAAAGGTAATCGCAGAAAAAGCAGCACTTGATTTAGTAAAATCACTAGCTAAAATTTATAAAAAGGAAGACAAGGCAAATGTTATAACTCTTGGCAATGATAGTAAAAAGCCAACTCTTATCATGTTTTCAGATCCTGAATGCCCATATTGTAGAGCCGAGCTAGCAAAAATCGAAACGACATTAAAAGACAATAATGTTGAAATCATCCTAACTCCAGTGCATGAACTATCGTCTTTACAAAAAAGTGCTTTGATCTATAAAGATATAAAAAATGCAAAAAGTGATAGCGATAAGGTTAAAATTTTAAGAAAGTATTTTTCTGAAGATTATAACGTGGATGAAAAAAATGTTAGCAAAGAAGAGAGCGACAAGATCGATACTTTACGTAAAAAATATTTCTCAGCCGGCGTTAGATCAGTACCATTTATCATAAACAAAAGTGATCTAAAATAACCTTTTCTAGGGATCTCTCCCTAGAATTTCTTCTTTTAATAAAAATTCTTAAATTTTAAAATACATTTAACTATATTTTTAATAAATACTTAATAAATATAACTAATATTATATATTTACTTTTATTATTTTATAAATATGCTAAATTTACACAGTTTAATTCTAGGCTCTAAAAGCCCTGAAATAGACTGTTTGCAATATTTTAGTATCTCTAAATATGCAAATTTTACATATTATGGAACCAAATTTCTCAAATTTTTAAGATTTGAGGGGCAAGGAGAAAAAATGCAAGGATCAAGAAGAGATTTTTTAAAGAAATCTCTAAAAGTTGGTACTGCTGGCGGAATACTCGCAGTTTCTGCAATAGCAAAAACAACTAGTGATGACTTAGCTCCTGATGGCAATGGCGTCGTCGTTGGCAAGTCAAATAAAAAAGAGGTGCTTTATAAAAAAAGTAAGAACTGGGAAACCTACTATAAAATCGCATACTAAGGGAGAAAACCATGAGTGATGCACGTATAGGAAGACGTTCATTTTTAAAGCTAGCCGCACTAGGTGCTGGCACCACAATGGCTTTTGGACAAAATGATACGATAAGACACGCTAGCGCAGAGGAGATAAAAGATCCTTTCCCTGGCTCAAAAAAGGTTAGAACTATTTGTTCTATATGCTCAGCAGGCTGTGGTATCGAAGCTGAGGTAAAAGATGGTGTTTGGGTTCGACAAGATATGGCGATGTTTCACCCTATATCTCAAGGCTCACACTGCTCAAAAGGTATCGATCAGATCGACCTTACGCATAGCAAACAACGCATCAAATATCCTATGAAAAAGGTTGATGGCAAATGGCAGAGAATTTCATGGGAGCAAGCTGTAAATGAGATCGGCGATAAGATGCTTCAGATTCGTAAAGAAGACGGCCCTGATAGCGTTATATTCTTAGGTTCTGCGAAATTTAACAACGAGCAAGCATATTACTTTAGAAAATTTGCTGCGTTTTGGGGCACAAACAGCAACGACCACGTAGCAAGAATTTGACATAGCGCAACAGTCGCCGGTGTGGCGAATACTTGGGGTTATGGCGCGATGACAAACCACTTTGGAGATATGGCTGCAAATTCAAAATGTATATTTATAATAGGTGCAAACCCAGCTGTGGCAAACCCAGTTGGCGGTATGAAGCACACTTTACAAGCAAAAGATAGAAACAACGCAAAAGTGATCGTAGCTGATCCAAACTTTACAAAATCAGCCGCTCACGCTGATCTATACCTAAGACAAAGATCAGGTACCGATATAGCGCTTGTTTATGGACTTATCCATATCATCTTAAAAAATGGCTGGGAAGATAAAGAATTTATAAAAAATAGAACTTACGGCATCGACGAGATAGCAAAAGAGGCTGAGCACTGGACACCAGAGGTCACATCTGACGTTACAGGCGTGCCAGTTGATAAGCTTATAGAGGCTGCAAACATCCTAGCTCACACAAAACCAGGCACAGTGATCTGGGCACTTGGTATCACACAGCACTCAGTTGGTAGCTCAAATACGAGAATCTTACCTATTTTGCAACTAATCCTAGGCAACATGGGCAAACCAGGTGGCGGCTGTAACATCATCCGTGGTCACGACAACGTTCAAGGCTCAACCGATATGTGTAACCTCTCAGATAGCTTGCCGATGTATTATGGACTAACTGATGCGGCTTGGAAGTACTACTGCCAAGGCTGGGGTGTTGATTATGATGAGTTTGTAAAACGCTTTGCAGTCTCAACCAAAGAGCCAAAACAAGGCGGTACACCAGTTAAAAACACTGTTTTTGAAGAGTATTATTACCACGATCCTAAAAATCCAGAGGATAGAAACTGGAGAAATGAAAAAGGCTGGTCACTTTCAAAATGGTGGCAAGGCGTCTTAAAAGAAGAAAATACCTTTAGTAGTGGTGCATTAAGAGTTCTTTGGGTTCAAGGAACTGGTCTTACATCTATGGCGCACCTAGCTAAAATTCAAGAAGCAGCTTCAAAACTAGATATGATCGTCGTAGCCGAGCCATTTGTAAATGAAATTTCTATCCTTTCAGATAGAAAAGATGGCGTTTATATCTTGCCGGTGGCAACTGCCTTTGAAAATGAAGGCCACATAAGCGCTACAAACCGCTCAGGTCAGTGGAGAACAAAAGTCGTTGATCCACTTTATGAAAGCAAGGGCGATCATGAAGTAATGTTTGCATTTGCTAAGAAATTTGGCTTTTACGATGAGTACGTAAAAGGCATGAAAATGGGTATCGTAGATCATGAAATAAAACAAGTAAAAGATGATTTTGTATGGCCTGATGATGCGACAAATGAGATAGCAAGAATTGGAAATTCTATAGGTTATGGTGGTAGAACAGCTGAGATGTTTAGACGCCATCAAGCAAACTGGGATAAATTTGATCCAGATACGCTAATAGGTATTGGCGGTGAAGTCAAAGGCGAGTATTACGGTAAACCATGGCCAGCATGGGATGAAAAACACCCTGGAACTCCAATACTATATGATATGAGCAAACCTTATGCAGAGGGTGGCTCTGGCTTTAGAAATCGCTTTGGACTAGAGCACAACGGCGTTAGTCAGCTAGCTAGCGAAGAGACAACACTTGTTGGCTCAGCTATAAAAGGTGGCTATCCACAAATCACAAAAGAGAATATAGAAAAAGTCTTAGGCATAACTCTAACTGAAGAAGAGAAAGCTAAGATGGGACCAAGCTGGAGCATGGATTATAGTGGTATTATCTTTGAAAAATGCCGCGAAAAAGGTGTTGTTCCTTATGGTAATGCAAGGGCAAGAGCTATCGTTTGGGAATTCCTCGATCCTATTCCAAAACATAGAGAGCCTATTCACTCACCACGCTGGGATCTTGTTCAAAAGTATCCGACATTTGAAGATCAAGCTAGAAATTTCCGTGTTTCTACTAAGTTTAAGTCAGAGCAACAGGCAAAAGATTGGTCAAAAGAGTTCCCTATCGTATTTAGCACGCAACGCGTCGTAAACCTAAGCGGTGCTGGTATGATCGAAAGAACTAGTAAATATCTATCAGCTATTACGCCAGAGATGTTTGCTAATGTTAACCCAGAGCTAGCTTTACAATACGGCATAAAAGACCGCGATATGATGTGGATTCACAGCCCACAAGGCACAAAGATCAAAGTAAGATGCTATCACAGCCAGATGGTAACTCCAGATAGAATTTGTATGCCATACAACTTCGCTGGTATTATGCAAGGCGTTGATCTTTCAGCTCGTTATCCAGAGGGCACTAAGCCTTATGTTATCGGCGAGAGCTTTAACACAGTTACTAACTACGGATTTGACCCAGTTACTCAAATTTCAGAGTTTAACGCAGGTCTTTGTCGTATAGAAAAAGCTGAGGAAAATACATTTAAAACATCGTTTTTCCATGAATATGGCGAGAGAGACGCCATGGGTAAAGAGTAAGGAGGAATAAAATGGCAAGAATGAAATTTTTCGTAGATACTAATAGATGCATTAGTTGTTATGGTTGCCAAGTTGCTTGCTCTTCTGCTCATGAACTTCCAGTGGGAATTTATAGAAGGAAGGTCATTACGCTTCACGATGGTATCGAAGGTAAAGAGGTTTCAACTACCATTGCATGCCAACACTGTACTGATGCACCTTGTGAGCAAGTTTGCCCGGTTGATTGTTTCTACATTAGAGCTGATGGCATCGTGCTTCATGATAAAAATATATGCATAGGCTGTGGTTACTGCTTATATGCTTGTCCGTTTGGTGCACCACAGTTCCCTAAAGATGGAGCATTTGGTGTAAAGGGCGTTATGGATAAATGTACAATGTGTGCAGGCGGTCCAGAGCCAACAAACTCACACGAGGAGAGAGAGCTTTACGGTCAAAATAGAATGGCTGAAGGAAAAGTGCCTATGTGTGCGGCTGTTTGTGCTACAAATGCACTTTTAGTTGGAGATGCGGCTGAAGTATCAAATGTATATCGCAAACGCGTTATGCTAAGAAATACTGGGCTAAATGCCTAACAAGAAGGAGAGCATTTGCTCTCCTTTAAATTTTAGAATCTAAACTTAAAACCTTTTTATTTTTTATAAGACTACTATTCTTATATTCAAAAGATAAATTTTAAATTTACATTAGAAAATTTCTAAAATCATTTAAAATTGGCTATTTGAAGACAAATTTCTTTTTATTATCTCAATTTACTCTATTTTATGATAATCGTTTTTATTTTAATCAAAGTAAAGCCTTGATAATATTCACTTCAAAAAAATCTCACAGGTGGTTTATTTAATGAATAAATTCTTAAAATTTATGTTAATTATGTTGTTGCCTATTTGGCTCGTGGCAAAAAACGACGACTATGAGCAAGTCGCAGCTCAGATAAAAGAGTCGTTACAAAAAGTAATAACAGAGTATAGAGCGGGCAATGTTGAACAAGCGGTCAGTGATACTCAAAACGCTTATTTTGGCTTATTTGAAGATGTCGAAGCTGGCATTAGAATAAATTTAGGTCAGAAAAAGGCTTACTCTATGGAGAAGCAATTTGGCGAGATCAGAAAGGCGATAAAAGCAGGCGAAGCGCCAGATGATGTGCAAAAAAGAATAGATCAGATCAATAGCGAGATCGCTGAAGTTCTACCAGTTATCTTAAAAGGGCATAGACTAGTTGGTGAGTATTCAGACAGCCCAGCTCAAGCTGCTACAACTGATTATGATACTTCTAAATTTATCCCTGAGTGGAAAGTGGCATTTGCAAATTTATCAGCTGATCTAGATAAAGCAATAGCAAGCTATGAGAGCGATAAGCAAGATGATGCCAAAAGTGCTATTCAAGATGCTAAATTTACAGATTACAGAAATACTCAACTTGAAATCGCTATTCGCCAGCATATAGAAAATGGTAAAAGCATAGATGCTGATATCCAAAGAAAGATGGGCGAAGCGATCAGCGGCATCACAAATGGTATAAGCAAAGATGATTTTAAAACTAAGCTAGATGAGATCAAGAAACTAGCATATGAGGCAATCTCAAAACTCCCAGCAGATACTGCAAAACTAGCAAAAGTTGATATGAGTGATGTAGAAGCAGCTTCTGAAGAAGATAGTGGTGCAGATTATACCAAAGTCGTTCAAAACATAAACGACAAAATTCAAGCTGCTATCACACTTTATAAAAATGGTGATGTAAAAAAAGCTATGGGCGATATCCAAGACATCTACTTTGATGAGTTTGAAGGTAGCGGTATGGAGAATAAAGTAGGCGCAATAGATGTAAATTTAAAAACAGCTATTGAAGCTACATTTGGCAATCTTGTAGCCCTTATGAAATCAGGTGTAGACGAAAAAACTCTTCAAGAAAGCGCAAGCAAGATGTCATCTCAGCTAGCAGCCGCACTTGAAAAAACTAGCGGTTCAAGCTCACCTTGGACGCTATTTATCTGGGCGCTAACTATAATCTTAAGAGAGGGCTTTGAAGCTCTTATCATCGTTGCAGCCGTCGTTGCATACCTTGTAAAAACTGGCAATGCTAAAGCGATGGGCAAAGTTGTTTATAGCTCAGTTGGCGTGGCTGTCATCTTAAGCTTTGTTATGGCGTGGATCATGAACGTCATCTTTGGCGAGGCAGCAGGTCAAAAAAGAGAGCTTATGGAAGGCATCACGATGCTTGTTGCAGTGGGACTTCTATTTTACGTTGGCTTCTGGCTTCTTTCAAATGCTGGCGCTAAAAAATGGAACGACTACATCAAATCACATGTATCTGAGTCTATCTCAAGTGGCTCGAGCACAGCGCTTTGGTGGACTGTATTTTTAGCGGTATTTAGAGAGGGTGCTGAAACTGTACTATTTTATCAGGCGCTTATTTTTGGAGCTAAAGATTCAGCTGGTTACTCGATGATTGCAGCTGGCTTTGTGATAGGACTTATCGTTCTTTTAATAGTCTATTTCTTATTTAAAATTTTTGCTGTTAAAATTCCTATTAAACCATTTTTTATATTTACGTCAGCTATTATCTTTTATATGTCGATCGTCTTTGTTGGCAAGGGTGTTGGCGAACTAGTTGAGGGCAAAATTTTCATCCCAACTATCATAAAAGGACTTAGCTTCCCTGACTGGATGAGAGACTGGCTAGGACTTCAGCCATATTATGAGAGCTTAGTACCTCAAATCATTATGGTGCTTGCCTTAATTATAGGCATCGTTATCATGAAATCAAAACAAAATAAAAACTAATCTTATTTAAAGGAGAGGAAATGAATAAAATTCTTAGTTCAGCTCTAGCACTTAGCCTAGCAGCTGGTTTTGCACTTGCTGGAGAGCACCCAATCGGCGAGCCTGTAGAGGCTAATGGTATGGAGATAGCTGCAGTTTATTTGCAACCAATCGACATGGAACCAAAGGGTATTGACCTAGCTCCAAGCCTAGCTGATTTTCACCTAGAAGCTGACATACACGCTATTGCTGGTAATAAAAACGGCTTTGGCGAAGGTGAGTGGATCCCATACCTAAAGATTAACTACGAGCTAAAAAACCTTGATAACGGCAAAGTTAAAAAAGGTACCTTTATGCCAATGGTTGCAAGCGATGGCCCACACTATGGTGCTAACGTAAAAATGGATACAGGCGTAGGCAACTATGAGCTTAAATTCCACATTGATAATCCAGAAAAACAAGGTTTTGGTCGTCACGCTGACAAAGAGAGCGGTGTTGGTAAATGGTTTGAGCCTTTCACAACAACTTATAAATTTCAATGGACAGGTGGTCCTGTTAAATAATCACCAGGGGCGTTCTCGCCCCTTTTAAAAAATTCTCACAGGGTTTAGTTATGTCAATTTATTTCTATCAGGTCTTTTTAGCCCTCCTTGGATTTACGCTTTTTGCTGCCTTAAATAACAAGGATAAAAGTTTAAAAACACTCTTTTTACCGTCACTTTTTGGAGTTGTTGCTGGTATATTTATCTTTAAAGTCGTTCGTCACGCACTTGTAGATGATCAGTTTAAAATTTTCATTGATTCAGTGACACTAGTTTTTCTACTGATTAGCATTTTATGGATATTTCTTGAGCTTAAGATAGCAAAAATTGTAACATTTTTTATTTTAGGCATCGGCTTTGGCTTTGGCTACAGTTCAAGCAGTGTGTTATTTCCACTATTTGGTGGTGAGCTACTAGATACGCTTTCGGTCATTAGCTTCTTTCTAATGATATTTGCAATGATTTTGCTCGTATTTTTATTCTTTTTTATTTCGAATTTAAAATCTAGCATTTCTCCATTAATAGCTAAAACTTTAGCCCTTATCACTTTAGTTTTCTTGCTAATCGATAGAAGCTCTCAGACAGCGCTTGAGCTTTTGCGTGCTGGGGCTTTAAAAATAAGTAGTGAGTTAAACTCTCAGATTCTATCTGTTAGTGCAAAAGGTATTTACGTATCAGAATTTGGTACTTATTTTTATGTCTTTGTGATCTTACTTTTATGCATCACCGCGCTTTTCTTTATGCCAAAAAGTATTGATAAAAATAAATTTGGTTCTATCAAATACCGTTTTACAAAAGCCATTAGAGAAAATATTTCTGATAATGCAAAATTTGCATTTTGTAGTATTTTGATAGCACTTGGATTTTCGCTCTATTATGATCTTTACGCATCTCGTCCACCTGAAATTTCAGAGCCAGTCTTGGTTGAGCCAGTGGGAGATAAATTTATATTTGATGTTGATATGTTAAAAGATAATGAACTTCACAGATTTGCCTACATCACAGATGAGGGCAAGCAGATAAGATTTTTCTTATTAAACCGCTTTAGTGACCGTGTATCACCTGTTATCGTATTTGATTCATGCATGATTTGTGGCGATATGGGCTATATAAAAAAAGGCAATGACCTTATTTGTATCTCTTGTAATGTTAGAATTTTCTTGCCATCAGTTGGCAAAGAGGGTGGTTGCAATCCTATACCAATGCCATTTATCTTCGATGGTAAAAATATCATAGTTGATTATAAAACTATTACAGATGGAGCAAATTTCTTTAGTAAGGTTGTCGAAAAAATGGTGCTTGACCCAGTTAGTCGCAAAAAGGTGAGCAACCTTGAGTCAAGATCATATTTATATTATGGACGCACATATTTCTTTGAAAATAACGAAACTCAAGCGAAATTTGAAGCAAATCCAGAAAAATATGTAGAAACAAATGGAACGTTAAAATGAAAAATATGCAACTAAGAATGATAAAAAGCTCGATCACGGGCTCAAAGGTGCAAAAGACGATGGCCTTTATCACTATCTTGCTAGCTGCTCTTTTGATAGCTTGCATGCTAAATATTACGCTAAAAATTGGCGATCAAGTAGCAACCGAGCTTAGAGGATATGGCTCAAATATCGTCGTTTTACCGCGCGGTGAGAGTCTAAGCATCGAGATCGAGGGTAAAAATTTCACTCCGTTAAAATCGCAAAATTTACTCCCAGAAGCTGATATCTACAAGATAAAAGAGATCTTTTGGAGAAATAATATCGTTGCTTTTGCGCCGTTTTTAGAGGCAAAAGTTAAAGATGAAAAAGGAATTGAATTTGCCTTTGAAGGAACCTATTTTGATAAAAATATCGGTCTAAAAGATGAGCCAGAATTTAGTACAGGCGTTAAGAGTTTGTATGGATTTTGGGGCGTTGAGGGTGTTTGGCCAAAAGATGAAAGTATGGATGAAATTTTAGTTGGCGAAGAACTTTCTAAGGCTAAAAAT
This sequence comes from Campylobacter concisus, assembly GCF_002165775.1. NCBI lineage: Bacteria > Pseudomonadati > Campylobacterota > Epsilonproteobacteria > Campylobacterales > Campylobacteraceae > Campylobacter > Campylobacter concisus. The sequence goes on from NZ_NDYP01000002.1 coordinate 79,078, forward strand.
TTAAAGGTTGGCGACAAGCTTAGTCTTGTGGGCAAAAATGGTACAAGAGAGGTTAAAATAGTTGGAATTTTAAAAGGAGCTAGTGACGAGGCACATAAGCTAGTTGGCTCACTAAAGCTTGCTGGAGATCTTTCTGGGCATGCAAACTCATACACAAAGGCTGAAGTATCAGCTATGACAATCCCAGAAAATGACCTATCGCTAAAAGCAAGAAGAAATTTAGACAACCTTGATAGTGCAGAGTACGACAAATGGTATTGCTCGGCTTACGCAGGCTCGATCGCATTTCAGATAGAAGAAAATTTACCAAACGTTAGCGCAAAAGCTAGCCTTCAAGTAAGTGATGCTGAGAGTAACATAGTAAAGAAAATCCAAAGCCTAATGGGCATCGTTAGCATCATCGCTCTTGTGGTTTCAGCCATTGGCATAACATCGCTAATGACAAGTGAAATTTATCGCCGTAAAAAAGAGATCGGCCTTTTAAAAGCCATAGGTGCAAGTAACTTTGAAATTTACGCCCTTTTTGCTAGCGAGAGCCTTGTGGTTGCCTTTTTTGCAGGCATAACGGGAGCATTTTTAGGATACGCGCTAAGCTACGTGATGTCTTACATCATCTTTTCTCATGGCATCGGTATAGCGTGGATCGTGCTACCAATAAGCGTGGCATTTGCCTTGCTCATCTCAGTCGTTGGCTCGCTAATGCCAATGAGAAACGTCATAAATTTACTACCTGCGGAGGTGCTATATGACCGCAAATAGCAAATTCTTTTACAATACAATTTATAAAAGTTTAAAAAACGGCTCATCAAGAGTGATGGTCATCGTGATCTCTATCTTACTTGGAGCATGCGTGTGTGCTGCATTTGTCAATGTCTATCTTGACATAGACTCTAAGGTCTCACGCGAGCTAAAAACTTATGGTGCAAATATGATCTTTGCTCCAAAAGATATGGCCTCAAGCGATAATATGAGTGAAAAAACTTATAATGAAATGATCGCTAAAGTGCCAAAAGACAAGCTTCTTGGTGAGAGCGGTTATCTCTTTGCTCAGGCAAATATCGGTCCAACAAACGCTATCGTCATGGGAACAAAATTTAGCAATCTAAAAAAAGTTAAACCATTTTTAGATGTTAGAGATGGAACGATGATAAATGTCGATTTTGACGATAAAAACGTGCTAATAGGCGTCGATCTAGCTCGTCAGGCTGGCTTTAAAGCAGGCGATGATATAGAAATTCGTGCCATTGGCTCAAATGAGAGCATAAATGTAAAGATAAAAGGCGTAGTCGCAAGTGGCGACAAAGAGGATGCGCTTTTGATCACGTCACTATCTTTGGCTCAAAAAATTTCAAATAAAGCTGGCAAAATAAACTATGCTGAAGCTGTTGTGCTTGGTAACTTTGATGAGATAACATCGCTTGCAAAGACTATAAGCAATGAAGAAATAGCCGCAAAACCAGTGGCAAAGGTCTCAAAGTCTGAGGGCTATATCTTGGAAAAGATCAAGCTATTAATGGCACTTGTTAGCCTTGTTATTTTGCTCATTACTTCAATGTGCGTAAACACAACGCTTAGTGCTATCTTGCTCTCTCGCTCAAAGGAAATCGCACTTCTTAGAGCCATAGGTGCAAGCAAAAAAGATGTGCTAAATCTATTTGGTTTTGAAACATTTGTGACAGCGCTCATCTCAGCATTAGTTGGTGCATTTTTAGGATATTTACTAGCTCAAATTTTAGGTTATGCGATATTTGATTCTAGTATTGATTTTAGAATTTTGAGCATCCCAGTAGCTGTGATAATATCGCTTTTATTTGCAGCGATCGCAGCATTTTATCCGATCAAACGGGCACTTAATAATAAAATGGCAGATACATTAAGAGGAGAATGATATGCAAAATGCACTAGAATTAAAAAATATTTGTAAAATTTTTGGCGATGTTAAAGCACTTGATGATATAAATTTTGAGGTTAAAAAAGGTGAGTGGGTCAGCGTAATGGGGCCAAGTGGTAGTGGTAAGAGTACGCTTGTAAATATCCTTTCACTAATGGATACTCCAAGCAGTGGTACTTATATGCTCGGTGGCGATGATGCGAGTAATCTAAATGCTGACGATACACTTAAATTTAGACGTGAAAAGATCGGTCTTATTTTTCAGCAGTTTCACTTAGTGCCATATCTTAGCGCACTTGAAAATGTGATGATCGCTCAGTACTATCACAGCTCAGTTGATGAAGAGGATGCTAAAAAAGCGCTTGAGGCAGTTGGTCTTTCTCACAGACTAACACACAGACCAAGTCAGCTAAGTGGTGGTGAGCAACAACGCCTTTGTATTGCACGCTCGCTCATAAACGATCCTGAAATTTTAATAGCAGATGAGCCAACTGGTAACCTTGATGAAGCAAATGAAAGAGTTATACTTGATCTATTTTGCAAGCTAAGAAAAGAGGGCAAGACGATACTTCTAGTCACTCACAACCCTGATCTTGGCGAGTATGGCGATAAGATCGTCTATCTAAGACATGGTAAGCTAGAAAAAATTCGCACTATTGAAAACCCAAAGGTGCCAAATGAGATATAAAATTTTATTTTTATGTCTAGTCTCAGCCCTAGTTATGGGCTGCGTCAAGCAGTATGAGAAGCATCACATTACGCTAAATGACTCAAGCGGCATTGATACGCAGTTTTTTCCAACAGAAAAGAGGCTAAAGATAGGCGATAAGCCATATATGCTATTTTTCTTTGGTACGGACTGCGGAGTGTGCAAGGCCGCTATACCTGATCTAAATACGCTTGAAAAAGAGTATGGTAAAGAGGTTCAATTCATTGGTGTTTTAGGACCTAGTAAAGGCTTTGATAAAGATATTGAGCTTTTAAAAGAGCACAACATTACATTTAAAACTACGAGTGATAAGGTTTCAGTTGATTACTTTAGCAAGGCAGTTGGTGGCGTCATGGGCGTGCCAGTTATCTATTTTTTTGATAAAGATGGTAAGATGCGATCAAAATTTATCGGTCTTACACCAAAAAGCGTACTTGAAAGTGCTATAAGATCGCTCTTGTAGGAGTGAATATGAAAAATTTCTTTTTATTTGTCTTAGCGGTATTTTTTGTTGGATGTGCTAGTAGCACTCCAAATATCTCGGTCAAAACGAGCGATCCAATCTTTTTTACACTTAATGAAGCAAATAAAAGCGTCTATGTAAATTTTAAAAATAGTGCGACCGGGCAAGATGTAAATGCTGAAATTTTAAGCGAATTTATAAAGGCTGGTTTTAGAAACGAGCCAAATATCAAGAATGCTGACTTCATCGTCCTTGGTGATGTGCAAAGCTTTTCTAGGATAATCAAAAGAGATCCTAGATTTTCAATGGGGATGGGATATGGCTTTGGTAGACCAAGCTTTGGCTTTGGCTACTCGATGTTTTTCCCATTTGGCTATTACGATGATGATGACTTTAGCACGAATAGCTATACTTATCACATGCAAGTAAGCGTGCTAGTGCGTCCAAAAAATGGTGGCGAAAAGGCGACAAATATCTCACTTATGCAAGCTGGCAATGTCTATTCGCCAAGCTACATTTGGCCATTTTTTAAAGAACGTCTAGCAAAACAGATTGTTAGCTTTTTTTATAATGTCTCGCAAAAATAGGAGAAATTAGTAAATTTAAAAGGATTTAAATGCTAGTTGATGGAAGCTATGAAATTTCATCTTGTGATGATATTGAACTTGGTATAAAAAGAAGCTCTCCTCTCTCCTTTTATTCATGTTATGACAATGCCAAGGATGCAAAAGCTCTTTTGGTTATTATCCCTGGGCTTGGAGAAGACTCTGACCTTGGATATAGGGCTAACCTTATGCAGACTATGGCAGAGACTTATGATGCTGCATGTATTAGTGTGGATTATCACTGCATAGGCAACCGCCCACAGCTTGGGGCGAAATTTGGGCTTGATGATATAGATCGCGAAATCTTAACAAGAGAACTATCAAGTATAGGTATAAATTTACCAATTGATCTAAAAAGTATCGACTGCCACGAGAAGGTTGATTTGCTACTTAAATTTCTCAGCAAAGAGATTACTATTCGAAAAGAGAGAGGTATTTTGCCGGCTGATTTTAGACTAAATGCTAGCATTACGATAGTGCCAACAAAAAATGAATATCAAAATTTTGGCGTTATGCAAGCAATGGATGTGCTAAATGCTGTACTTTATACAAAAAAATATATAAATAATGCCAAATTTGAACATCTGCCAGTGATAATGGTAGGCAGCTCACATGGTGGATATCTGGCACATATGTGTGCTAAGATCGCTCCATGGCTAGTTGATGCGGTGATAGATAATAGCTCTTATGCCATATTTTTATGGCGTCTTATTGGATTTGGTAAAGAGATAAATTTTACTAACTATTTTTGTTTTGGTACCGACACTTTGTATCAAAATTTATATCTTTATTTTTTTGATAAGACCTACTGGACGCTTAATGAAAAATCACCATACTATTTTATTGACGCAAGAGAAGAGATAAGAAATATCCTAAATTTAGATCATTTAAATGTTCAAAGCTGCTATGAAAAGCCAATTTACGTTAGCTATCACTGTATTTGTGATAAAGAAATAGCTCCAGCAAAGGATAAAATCGAGCTTTACGAGGCTCTTAAGAAACTTAAATTTGATGCAACACTACATATGATAAAAGATGAGAGTGAGGTTGATGGCAAATTTATAAAGTCTTTAGCACATGGAATGGGGATGTCTTATAAACTACTTTTACAAAAAGAGCTTCCCAGTATGATGGAGAAAATTTTATCTCAAAAAAATAAAAAGAGCAGCAAGAGTATTGAGTATAAATGCGGCGATACGATCTATAAATTTAGTGAAGTCTTAGATCAAATAAATCTTGAAATTTTAGATATTGCTTAGTATTTAAAATAGTTAAAACCAGGCGCATAAAGACCTGGTTTTTATCAGTCATTATCTATCTCAAAGCCATAAAATTCGCTTTCATACTCAACATTTCCTATTTTGCTGTATTGTATAAGAGCTGCTTTTATATTATCTATCTGCTGATACATTAGGCCAAGAGCTATTCTATTTTCGATAGCACTAGCATCATTTAGTTTTGTTAGCTCTAAAAGCGCGATTGCGTTTGATACTTTTCCAGCTCCTGTCGCGGCCACAGATGCTAAAAACAATGTGCTAGCGTCATTTACTTTAAACTCATCGATTGCCTGATTATAAAGTTTATAGCTTTCATCAAAGTCGTTTGTAAAGATATCGACATAGGCTAGAGTTTGGATCAAATTTATATTCTTTGGAGCATTTTTTAGCTCGGCTCTTAACTTATCACGCTCTCTTGTAAGTAAGCCTGAAATTTGAAGTAGCTTGATGTATTGCTTTTTGATGATGTCAGCGCCGTGATAGAAAGCGTTTGAATCAAGCTGCTTGCCATTAAAGTAAATTTGTATCGCTTTTGCATACTCTTTGACATTTTGCTCTTTGTTTTTCGAGATGAAAGTTAAGATATTTGCAATAATATCATTTGGCAAAATTTTTAGTAGCTCATCAGCTTTTTTTACCATTAGCTCATCATTGTTTGTTATTTTTGCGATGATGATATCAAAGGCTAAATTTAGCATTGTCTGCTCTTTTGGCTCTTCAAGCCACCTTATCATCGCACTTTGGTTGCCGCTAATCAGGCTTAGAAGCGAGGCATATAAATTTACAGGCTTTAAACTCTTGTCATTTTCTAAATTTTCGCCGATCTCTTCAATAAGCTTTGGGTTTAAATTTCTATTTATATCTAGACAAATCGCCCCAAAAATACCTGAAAGATGGTTATTTACATCTTGATGATAGCTTGCTATGAAGTGCTTTGCTGCAAGGCTAAAATTTCCAAGCTGAGCGTAGCTTAAGGCGAGGTTGTATTGTAAGATAGAGTGATTTGGATAAGTACTGGCTAGCTCTTCAAACTCTTTATTTGCTTCCTTTAAGCGGTAGCTTAGTGCTTTTGCAATAGCTTCGCTAAGTTTTGCATTTACTTTTGAAGCAGCCGCACTTTGGCTAAGATAGTCATTTGCTGCTGAGGTGTCGTCTAGAAAGACGCTAACGCCACCTTTTCTTATCTGCTCGATGCTCTGTTTTGCATCAAAGACCTTGTAAGGTGCGAAGTAAAAAAGCGTCTCATAGCGCCTTGTTCTATCAAAAAACATATCATCACTAAAGTGTGCCTGAGCTAGGCTGACATCAAAAAGATCAGGCTTTAGTATCGTTTTTATCTTATAAATTTTGCTTGGTAAAGAAGCATTGTAGTCGTAAACATCTTTGATAAATGCCGCTGCATCGCCGTAGTCAGCAGTTTTTAGATCGATTAGCGCCTCAGTCATCTTGATAAGATCGATATTTGGCGTATTTTTAGAAGCTTTTGTTAGATAATCCCTTGCTTTATCGTATTTGCCAAGTCTTGCATAGAGCTGTGCTAGCGTGAAGTCGGCCTTAAATGCCTTTTGGCCCTCGAGTTTGGCTATTGCTCTCTCATCATCTCCAAGAAGCGATAAAATTTTTGCACTTAAATAGGCATATTCGTTTTTATAATCTGCAGTATTTGGATGAGAAAGTGCTTGAAGCGCCTCGTAATAGTTGCCTTTATAGTAGTTTATAAGCGCGTAGTAATAGCTATAAAGTGGCGAGTTGTTTTCATACTGCAAAAATGAATCAGCAAGTCCTATATAGTAGTTAAAATTTTTAGTGTTATTTAGCTCAAGTGAGCAAACGGCAGCATTTATGGCGCTAACTGCTGTGTTTTCTCTATCGGTTATAGCTTTGTTAAAAGATACGATCGCCTCATCACATCTTTCTTGTTTCATCTGCGAAACACCGAGGTTGTAGTTTGAGAGAGACTGGTTATAAACAGCTACGTTTTCATAAATTTTTAGAGCCTCAAATTTATTGCCACGCTCATAAAGCTGATTGGCTTTATTTATCATTTCATCGATCTTTGAAGCGCCAAAATTTTGCGTTTGGTAGTTATTTTCTATATTTTTTACGATACTTACAGTATCTATGTTCTCTTTTTTGTCTTTCTTTAGCAAGATAACTAGCAAAACCACTATCAAAATGATAAGTACTAGAGCGACCATACCTGCTATTATAAAGAGCTTTTTATTGCTCTTTTTTACAGGGATTGGCTCTGGGATGCTCTCATCTTGTAGCACACCTTCACTTGCGATACTCTCAAGCGAGACGATCTCTTCAGGCGCTTCAGTTTTTGCCTCTTCAGGCGCTTCTTGCTCTGCTTGCTCGCCAGGTGGTTTTAAAACTACAACCTCTTCTTCAGCCACTACATATACCTTTTAAGAACTTCTGGAATTTCAATAGTGCCATCTGCTTTTTGGTAGTTCTCCATGATGGCAATAAGAGTCCTACCCACAGCTAGACTTGAGCCATTTAGGGTATTTACAAGCATATTTTTCTTGCCATCTTTAAAGCGAATTTTTGCACGCCTTGCTTGAAAATCACGAGTATTGGAAATAGAGCTAATCTCTCTATATTTACCTTGACCAGGTAGCCAAACCTCAAGGTCTATCGTCTTTGCCGCGCTAAAACCAAGATCGCCACTGCAAAGAAGCATATGGCGGTGAGGAAGTCCAAGGCTAGTTAGTAGATCGCTTGCGCACGCTACCATTTCATTTAGCACGTCTTCGCTTTGATCAGGCTTTGTGATACTTACTAGCTCGACCTTTTCAAACTGGTGCTGGCGGATCATACCTCTAGTATCACGTCCTGCTGAGCCTGCCTCTTGGCGGAAGCATGCTGAGTAGCAAGTCATCTTTATAGGCAGCTGCTCGGCTTCAATGATCGTGTCATTGTATAAATTTGTCACAGGCACTTCGCTAGTTGGGATGAGGTAGAGGTCTTCGTCACGCACTTTGTAAAGGTCTTCTTCAAATTTAGGCAGCTGACCAGTACCAAAAAGTGTGTTTGAACTTACTAGATAAGGGACATTTACAAGCTCAAAGCCTCGCGCGCTATTAAAGTCGATCATGTAATTAACAAGCGCTCTACTTAGCCTTGCTCCCATGCCACGAAGCACGGTAAAGCGAGATCCTGAGAGTTTTGCGCCCCTTTCAAAGTCAAGCCAACCAAGGCTCTCACCTAGCTCCCAGTGCTCTTTTGGTGTAAAGCTAAATTTAGTTGGCTCAAGCACCGTTTTTATGCAGACATTATCGTCCTCGTCCTTACCAAATGGCACATCATCATCGGTGATATTTGGCACGTTAAATGAAATTTGCTCAAGCTTTTCTTCATATTGTTTAACGATCTCATCAGCGTCAGCAAGTGCAGCTTTGTTTAAATTTAGCTTATTTTTAAGCTCGCTTACATCTTCGCCAGCTCTTGCCTTTATGCCAAGCTCTTTACTTTTTGCGTTTTGGATCGCTTGGAAATTTTCAAGTGCTTTTCTCTTTTGCTTTAGCTCGTTAAAAGTTTGTAAAAGCTCGTCAATCAGCTGAGCTTTTACATTTTTTCCCTCAAGTTTTTTTACAAATTCATCGTAATTTGTCTCGAGTAGTTTTAAATTTATCATCCTATATCCTTAAACCATAAACATAACTTTTGCAAAAAGTACGATAAAAACTGCCGCTGTTAGCGCAAATGGATGTATGTTGCCAAGTGGGCTAGGGCGTTTAAATATAAATTTGCAGCTCAAATTTGTTATAACCGCAGCTACGATTAGCATCGCTAAGAAAAATTTGATCATAAAAATGATTTGTAAATTTGTCTCAAAGTAGCCTCCAGCCTTTGATCCGACCCAGTTACTCATCATCATGCCTCCAGTTAATACCAAAAGCAAGATGCAAAGTGGCATTATCTTAATAGCAACTGAACCGATAGCTTGTTTTGCCTTTTGAGCAAGCTCAGGTGGCATTTTTTTACAAGCTGCCTTAAAAATGATTACATCAAAAAAGAGGTAACCAACAAAGATGATTGCACAGAAAAGATGAACTATCTGTGCGTATGGATATAAATTTTGCATATTTTTCCTTTATTAATAAATTCCGACTGCTTCACGAACTTTTTTTATTGTTGTTTGAGCAACATTACTTGCCTTTTTGGCTCCTATTTCTAAAATTTCAGACACTTCGCCAGGATTATTTTGATAATGCTCAAATTTCTCTCTCGCATCTTTAAAATAGCCCCAAATAAGCTCATTTAGATAAGCTTTAAAGTGCCCGTGACCCTCGCCACCACGCTCATATCTAGCTTGAAGCTCTTTTTGTCCACTCTCATCTAAAAAAAGTTTGGCGATATTATAGACGTTGCAGTTTTGCCACTGTTTTGGCTCTTCAAGCGGTGTGCCATCAGTCACGATGCTAGAAATTTGCTTTTTAAGCGTTTTGGCATCGGCAAAGATGTCGATTGTATTGCCATAGCTTTTGCTCATCTTTTCACCGTTTGTGCCAGGCACGGTGGCGACATTTTCATCGATCTTCGCCTCAGGCAATGTAAAAATTTCTCCATGTTCGTTGTTAAATTTTATCGCGATATCACGAGCGATTTCTACGTGCTGGATCTGATCCTTGCCTACAGGCACGACCTGCGCATTATAAAGCAAAATGTCAGCTGCCATCAAAACTGGATAGCTAAAGAGTCCGTGGTGCGAACTAAGACCTTTTGCGACTTTATCTTTGTAACTATGTGCGCGCTCAAGAAGCCCCATAGGCGTGTGCTGACTTAGTACCCAGTAAAGCTCAAGCACGTCTTTAACATCACTTTGCACCCAAAATATGCTCTTATTTGGATCGATCCCAAGTGCCAAAAACGCACATGCAGCCTCAAAAGTGTTTTGTTTTAGGGCTTTGGCCTCGCTAAGGCTTGTCATCGCGTGGTAGTTTGCTATAAACATAAACATCTCGTTTTTTTCTTGCATATCAACCATCTGTTTTATCGAGGCAAAGTAGTTACCAAGGTGTAGTTTGCCGGAGGGTTGGAGGCCGGTTAATACTCTCATCTTATCCTTTCAAATTTTGGCTTTTTCTCGTGAGCACTTTTGATAGAGATTTGAAATTTTAAGCTTTCGGCAGACTATTTGTCTAGCCTCGGCTTAAAATTTCTACACAACTATCAAAATCATCTCGCGATACTTCGCCAAAAATACTTTTTAAATTTTAACGTTACATTAGAGTTTTTGTATCTAATCTAATCTTAAAATTTAACTGGTAGACCATGCGTCTAGCCTTCGCTTAAAAACAAAATTTTGCCTCGCCTAAACAAAAAAATCTTTGCCAAAACGTTTAAATTTTAACATCACGTTAGACTTTTTGGTCCAGCTTAATCTTAAAATTTTTATCACACAACTCTCGTCGCTTTAGTGTTGCGAACAAAGTGAAGCAAAAAAAATCATCTTACGATACTTCGATAAAATTTCTAACTACAAAACGTTAAATTTAGCTCAAAGACTCAAAATTTCAACACCACGCCAGATAGCCATTTAGCCTGATCTTAAAAATTTATCGTTGCAAGCAGCAATCACGCTACTTTACAACTAAATTTTTAAAAGCATCCTTATCTCTTTTACGATCTGTTTTGGGGTCTTGTCCTCCACTTCAACAATATAATCAGCCTTTTTCTCATAAAGCTCCTCTCGCTCCAGATGTAACGCCTCGGCTCTTTTTAGATCACTTAAAAGCGGACGTTTGGCGAGTTTTTTCTCGCTATTTTTGCTATTTTTTAGCCTTTGCATGATCGCATCAAAACTAGCTTTTAGATAGATCACGGTACCAATTTTTTTTAAATTTTTAACCTTCGCAAAGCCCCCACCGGTTGAGATGATTGCATTTTTGACATTTGTTGCTATAAATTTAGCCAGATCCTTTTCAAGCTGCCTAAAATACTCCTCTCCGTACTCTTCAAAGATAGCCTTTATCTTCATGTTTTGCGAGCTCTCTAGCAAGTCGTCGCAGTCAAGATTCATCGTCTTTAGCGCCTTGCTTAGCGCCCTTGCAGTCGTGCCCTTGCCAACGCCCATAAACCCTATCAAAACGATATTATTGTTCTTTGTTTTCATCGCTCTCTCCACGTTTTTTAGGGATTAGCACGATAGGCACGCCAGTTAGGTTAAAACTCTCTCTAAGCTTGTTTGTCAGGTAGCGTTTGTAGCTAAAGTGCAGGCATTTTGGGCGGTTCATTATAAGCGCTATCATGATAGGTGCAGTCTTAAACTGCACTGCGTAGTAAATTTTCACAACCCTGCCTTTATCTCGTGGCAGTGGGTGTACTTTGGTCGCTTCACCGATCACTTCGTTTAGCTTTGAAGTTTGGATTTTTTGAGTGTAGTTTTTATAAATTTCAACTATGAGCGGGTAAATTTTATGCACTCTTTTACCACCAAGTGCCGAAACACTGATAATCGGCGCGTATGAGAGAAATTTAAACCTATCTTTTATCTCTTTGCAAAGCTCGTCAAATTCTTCGCTGCTTTTGTCCCATTTGTTTAGCACGATGATGACGCCAAGCTCAAATTTAGAGGCGATGCCAGCGATACGCTCATCAAGCTCGGTTAGTGGCTCAGAGCTATCAAGCACGAGTAGAGCTACGTCTGTCTCTTCTAAAATTTTCTCAGTTCTATTCAGTGCGTATCTCTCGATACCCTCGATCTTGCCACGCTTTCTAATACCAGCAGTATCAACAAACTCAAAAACCCTGCCATCATGCTCATAAATTTCATTTACTGGGTCGATCGTAGTTCCTGCCACGTCGCTAACGACAGCGCGACTCTCCTTTACAAGAGCGTTTAGAAGCGAGCTTTTGCCGACATTTACGCGGCCTATGATACCAACTCTAATGTTTTTGCTTTCATAGTCTATCTCGTCGCTTAGCTCGCCCTCGTCGTTATAGTTTTCTAAAAAATCATCAAAATCTTCGCTCGTATCGGCCTTTATCTGTACTTTATCTTCTATATGCTTTGCTAGCCACATACTAAGCTCATCTATGCCTGTGTTGTGGCTTACGGAAATTCCAAAGGCATTTTTCGCACCAAAGCTTACAAATTCCCACTCTCTTTGTTCGTCTTTTTTGCTGTCTATTTTGTTGATGATGAGTGCGATTGGTAAATTTAGCTTGCTAAGTTCATAAAAAATGGCTCTATCCTCGTCATCTGGCATCATTTTGCCATCGACCATGTATAAGATGACGTCTGAGTTTCTAGCCTCTGCTAAGGTCTTTGCTTTTACGTTTTTAAAAAGCTCGCTACTATCATCAAGGCCACCGCTGTCGATTAATATGCACTCTTTGCTCTCAACCTCGATCTTAGCTTTGTTCGTATCTCTTGTCGTGCCGCTAACATCGCTTGTTATAGCGATACGACGACCAGCTAAGCGGTTAAAAAGTGAGCTTTTGCCGACATTTGGCTTGCCTACTAATATTACTTTTTGCAAATTTTGTCCTTTTCGTGATGGCTGATTATACAAATTTTTGACTTATATAAAGTATAAAAATTTGCTTAAAGGCGCCAAAATAAAAGAAAAAATCAACCAAAATTTAAGCCACTTTTCATTAAAATGGCTACTTTAAATTTAAAGGTCTTGTGATGTTAAAAAGGTTTTATATTTCGCATCTTGGTATTTTTTATATGCTTTTTGCTTGCTTTATGTTTGCCGTTACTGGCGCATTTGCAAAGTATCTTAGCAAAGATATGCCATCTATCGAAGTTGTATTTTTTAGAAATTTAATAGGCCTTTTTATCGTTATTTATGCCATTTATAGATTTCCATTTAAGCAAGCTGGTGGACACTTTTTTTTGCTAATGTTTCGTGGTTTTGTGGGTACGGTCGCACTTTTTGCCTTTTTTTACAATGTCGCTCATGTAAATTTGGCCACAGCTTTTACATTTCAAAAGACAAATCCAATCTTTACAGCTATCCTTGCAGCTTTTATTTTCAAAGAGCGTCTAAGCTCACTTGGCTGGTTTGCTGTATTTTTGGGATTTGGGGGAATTTTGCTTGTTATCCAGCCAAATTTAGGCATAAGCAAGACTGATATCATCGGCATTTGGAGTGGTCTTGGAGCGGCTATTGCCTACACAAGCGTCAAGGAGCTAAACAAGAGTTACGGTACAAATGTTATCGTGCTAAGTTTTATGCTTTGGGGCTCGTTTTTGCCACTTATTTGCATGGGTTTGGCAGAATTTTTCACCTATGAGCCACTTGATTTTTTGTTTTCAAAATTTAGCATGCCAAGCTGGTATAACGTTATTTTTATCTTGCTAATGGGACTTAGTGGATATTTTTTTCAGTCGTACATGACAAAGGCGTTTGCGGTTGGCAAAAAGGCTGGAGTGATCGCCGCGGTTAGCTACGCAGACGTCATTTTTACGCTTATAATTGGCTATTTTATGGGCGATGTATTGCCAAATCAAACGGCACTTTTAGGCATCTTACTAGTAATAGTGAGTGGAATTTTAGTTTTGAAAGAAAAATAAAGGAGAAAAAATGATACTAATAGCAGGTCCTTGCGTCATCGAGAGCGAACAGCTCGTTTTTGACGTGGCAAAAAGGCTAGTTAAATTTAACGAAGATAAGCGGATAGATTTTTATTTCAAATCAAGCTTTGATAAGGCGAATCGCACGAGTATAAGCTCGTTTCGCGGGCCCGGACTTGAAAAAGGGTGCGAAATTTTAGCTAAGGTAAAAAAGGAATTCGGCTTTAAAATTTTAACCGATATCCACGAGAGCTACCAGGCCGCGCCTGTTGGCGAAGTGGCCGACGTGCTGCAAATCCCGGCGTTTTTGTGTCGCCAGACCGATCTGCTCGTAGCCGCGGCTAAGACAAAAGCCGTGGTAAATATCAAAAAAGGGCAGTTTTTAGCGGCGTCTGCAATGAAGCATTCGGTCAAAAAAGTGCTAGAAACAAGGGGTATTAGCGGCGACGGGTACGATGTCGCTAAACAAAACGGAGTGTGGCTAACGGAGCGAGGCAGCACCTTTGGCTACGGAAATTTAGTCGTAGATATGCGAAATTTGGTGCTGATGAGGGAGTTTGCGCCCGTGATTTTCGACGCGACTCACAGCGTGCAGATGCCGTCGGCTTTGGGTGAGAAAAGCGGCGGCGACGCGAGATTCGTGCCGTATCTGGCGCGAGCTGCGGCGGCTGCGGGCGTGGACGGATTTTTTTACGAGACGCATATTAATCCTTGCGAGGCGCTTTGCGACGGACCGAATATGCTAAATTTAGACGAACTAGACGCAAATATCACTCAAATTTTTAAGATAAAAGACGCCCTAGGCGATGCAAACTAAGGGCTTTTTGTGGGTGCTAGGCGGCGCGGTCGCCGAGTGCGGCTGGGCGTACGGGCTAAAACACGCCCAAGATGTCGTAGGATTCGCGCTTACTACCGCGTTAGTCTGCGTTAGCTTCGTATCGTTTATGAAGGCTATGAAATACTTGCCCGTTAGCGTTGCATATACCGCATTTGTGGGATTTGGAGCGTTTTTTATCGTGGTCGCCGAAAGCGTTAGCGAATACAGCTCAAGCGGCCAGATGCCAGATGCTTTGCGGCTATTTTTCATAGCGACGCTGATCGCTGGCGTACTGGGGCTAAAAAGGCTAAAATCTTGACGCATATTTTAGCTCTTTTGGCGGCCGGGTGCTGCGAGGTTTTGGGCGTGTTTTTTCTAACTAAATTTCAAAAAAGCTTAGGCGTGAAAAAGGCGGCGAATTTTTTGATTTTAGTTGCAAATTTCGCCATTTCGCTTTGGCTTTTGAGCTACGCGATGCAGGCGATGCCGATGTCGGTAGCGTACGCGATTTGGACGGGTATCGGAGCGGTTGGAGCCGTGGGCGTCGGAGTGATTTTTAACGGCGAAAAAATGAGTGCGCAAAAGGCGTTTTATCTATCGCTAATAACGCTAAGCGCGGTAATGTTAAAGATAATATAAAAGGAGAAATCATGAAAATAATCGAAGGAAATTTGGCTCTAAAAGGCGGCGAGAAGGTCGCCATAGTAGGCGCTAGATTTAACCACATCATCACCGATAGGCTGGTGGAGGGCGCGAGGGATGCGTTTTTGCGTCACGGCGGCGACGAGGCGAATTTGAGCCTCATTTTGGTGCCAGGCGCGTTTGAGATACCGATGGCGCTTGAAAAGGCGCTAGCTAGCGGTAAATTTGACGCAGTTTGCTGCGTGGGAGCGGTGATCCGCGGCTCTACGCCTCACTTTGACTACGTGAGCGCCGAGACTACCAAGGGCATCGCAAACGTCACGCTAAAATACGGCAAGCCGGTGACCTTTGGCGTGCTAACGGTCGATAGCATCGAGCAAGCCATCGAGCGAGCGGGCTCAAAGGCCGGAAACAAGGGCTTTGAGGCGATGACGGGCGTGATCGAGATGTTAAGCTTATATAAAAATTTGGAGGCGTGAAATGGCGACTCGTCATCAGGTCAGGCAGGCCGTCGTTTCGCTACTATACTCAAACGAGATAAATCCGGTAACTGCTACATTTGAAGAGGAATTTTTGGAAGAAAAAAAGATAAGAAACGAGCGAAAATATGAGGCGCAGCAGACCTTTAAAGAGGTGCTCGCAAATAAAGAAAAACTAGATGAAATTTTAAAGCCATATCTAAAAGACGGCGATTTTAGCAAGGTTGGTGCAACCGAACTAGCCATCCTTAGACTTGGGCTTTATGAAATGAAATTTAGCCAAACTGATAAAGCAGTTATCATAAACGAAGCGATCGAGCTTGCGAAAGAACTTGGAAGTGATCAGGCACCAAAATTTATAAATGGCGTACTTGATAAGCTAAAGGGCGATCTGTGAGGCTCTGTGTTGCACTTGATATGGCTAGTCGTGAAGAGAATTTAGCCCTTGTTCGCGAGCTAAAAGGGCTTGATCTTTGGCTAAAAGTGGGACTTAGAAGCTATCTTAGGGATGGGGCAAAATTTATAGAAGAGCTAAAAGGGATTGAAGGTTTTAAAATTTTTCTTGATCTAAAACTTTATGACATACCAAATACGATGGCAGATGCGGCTGAAGTAGTCTCAAAAATAGGTGTAGATATGATAAATGTGCATGCTAGCGCTGGTGAGCGCGCGATGAAGACAGTTATGGATAGGCTAGCTGGTCTTGGGAGCCGTTCTTTAGTGCTCGCAGTATCGGCACTGACTAGCTTTAACGAGAGTGAATTTGAAATGGTTTATAACGATACGCTTGCTCGCTCGGTTAGAAAATTTAGCCAGATGAGCTTTGAAGCAGGGCTTGATGGAATGGTCTGTTCTGTTTTTGAAAGCAAGCTCATCAAAGATGTTACAAACGAGAAATTTATTACGCTTTGTCCCGGTGTTAGGCCCTTTGGAGAGAGTGCTGGAGATCAAAAAAGAGTAGCTAACTTAGTGAGTGCAAAGCAAGAGGGCAGTGATTTTATCGTTGTTGGTAGGCCAATTTATGAAAACGCAAATCCAAGAGAAATTTGTGAACGAATTTTGGAGCAAATTTAAAATTTGAACTTGTGTGAAGTGGTTTTTAACTAAGCTTTTTTACAAAATGTTGCGTGAAGATGACATCAAAGCGAAGTGAGGAGCTAAATTTGAGTGATTTTAAGAAAATCCTCTATGTTGGCGAAGCGACGCAGGCCGATCTGCTGGCACTCGGCTACACAGACATTGCTTCGTTAAAGGGCGCAGATCTGGACGAGATGTTTGAGCGCACAAAAGCGCTCGGACGCGACAGCGATAGGTGTATCCTCTATGTTTACCGTATGGTTTGCTACTATGCAAATATGCCGCACCTAGACAAAGCCAAGTTAAAATAGTGGCTTTGGAAGGACTAAATTTATAAATTTTTGTTTTAGATTTTTTATCTAAGGTCTGCAATTGCGAAATATAAATTTAAGCAAGATATCAGCGGCCTTCAATTATAATGCGATTTCTTTTTATGGACAGATGGGTGAGTGGCTGAAACCACACCCCTGCTAAGGGTGCAGCTCTTAATCGGGGCTCGAGGGTTCAAATCCCTCTCTGTCCGCCACAAATCCCTAAATTACGACATTTAAGAACAATTTTTTAAAAATAAAAAATCCCTTTGACGACCCAGATTAATAAATTGAAATATCTCGCTTAAAATCTTTTAAGTTTGAATTAAGATAATTTACATATACATCGTAAATCATTTTAGGAGTGGAATGGCCCAAGAGCTTTGATAACTCTACTGGAGTAACATAATTACCATAAAGCATAGAAGTAGCATAAGTATGTCGCATATTGTAAAGCCGCCTATATGGCAAATTTAACTCATGTAATATAGGCTTCCAAAAATCAGAAGTAAAAACGCCAGTATCTCTGTAAGGTTCATTATATTGCGTTTGTAAAAGATAAATATTGTCTTGATAGTTCTCAATATATTTTTTAAGCTTACTATACAAATTATCCAAGATAGGTATAGTTCTAATTGAATAAATTGTTTTAGGTGTATTCTCGCCAAATCTGGACCTGGTAGAATTAATATTTATAACCCTATTTTCTAAATCAACATCTTTTATTTTTAAAGATAATATCTCACCAGTCCGCATGCCAGTAAAAAAGCCAATATATAAAAAAATTTGGAATCTATCATTATATCTAGTAGATAATCTTAGAATATCATTTACTTGCTGGCTAGTAAAAGGCTCTATTCTCGGTGTTTTATGGACTATGCTTTTAATATGTATAATAGGATTTTTATCAATTATTTCATCCTCTAAGGCAAGCTTTAAGATCATAGATAGAGAATTCAAATAATGTTTTTTGCTTTTATTAGAAACGTCTTGTATAGAATTAAGCCATAAACGAATAACGCTGGGCTTTATTTCGTAAATATCTAAATCAAAGAAAACATTTAACCTATTTTTTACAATGCCTTTATTCTTGCAATACGTCGATAATTTCCATTCAGACTTACCAAGCTTAAGATATAAATCGGCATAGTATTTAAATTTAACATTTTGCATAATTAAAACTCATTACAAATCAAAAGTCTATCTACAAAGCTATCAATATCAGGGGCATTTAAATCATGCCTTTCATGATAGTGTGTGAAATTATCTAAATTCCTATCAAGCATTAAATTTTCAACATAGGCTAAATGCTGGGCATTTACATCGCCACCCAAGCTTTGATAGTAATTAACTAATTCATAATCTTTCATTCTGCTTACTGGTTTAGGCTTTTCATCGCTTTTAAAAAGCTCATCACAAAGCTTTAAAATTTGCCTTTGATTTAGAGAATTACCAAAGCTCTTTATTTCATCGCTTGCATATTCATACCGTTTAATAGTGTTGCTATCTTTAATTATTCTAGTCTTTTGCCAAAGTTCGCCAAATTCATCAAATATTTTTAAAGGCTTCCTGGTATCAGGATCAACGACAACAGTAACCAAGCCTTTGTTATAATTTTTAGTAAGAGATATTAGGTCAATACTGCCGTTTAGTTTTCTATAAATTTCAAGACTTACAAATGTTTTTGACATTGTAAAACGTCTAATTTTATGCTTTAAATACCAGTAGCTTATATCGGTCAAATTATCCAAGTCAGGATTTTGGCGTAAATCGTCAAGAGTCTTAAAAATATACTTCATAACATACGAAGTAGCATTTTTAATATCAGTTTCGACTCTGCTATGAGTATCTAAAAAACGATCTTTAATAGCAGAAACGCACTTATCCAAATTTTCTTTAGGGACAAAGACGAGCAAATTTAAATGACAAGTTCCGTCCAAATGCGGTTCTTTAGTAGTTATATAACATCTTTGATTTTGTGATAAGCTCCTAAAATGCAATGAATTCATAATACTTCTAACTAAGGCTTGAAGCTTGCTAGCTCCTGCGCTAACGCTATGCTTTTCATCATCGATATACTTTTTATTATAAACAAGCTTTTTCTTGCCACTCTTAAGAGTTATAAGCTTTTGTTTATGATACTCACTAGGCAAGGTAAAAACTGCAAAGATAGGGCAAAGCCCTTGACTTTGAGCATAATCATTAAGGCTAGCTACTCGGTTATTAAGCTCCGCAATGTATCTATTCGAGTTATGCCAGCTAGAAAAATAAAAATTTGAGTAAGGGACATACTCGCCATTTATCATAAAGAAATTGCTATCAAGAAATTTCTTTTGATTTTCTAGTTTGGTTTTTAAAAAGATTTTATCAGTTTCACTAATTCCATACATCTTATTCCTTTAGGTTACACACTTATATTATATATAGCCAAGAGCGCACGCTCATTCCCCACTACGTGGGGCCCCTTTTGCGTTGCGCGCTGCGCTCGTCAAGTAGCGTTCTAAGGCAAGGTGTTTATCTTTTGGATCATAATAAAACTCAGAAAAAATATCTTTTTCAGACGGAAGCATTGTAATAAATATACTAAAACTATAATCAGTTGTTTTTTCGCTCTTATATGTAGTTATATCGCCAAGAATAGGAATATTTTCAACAAAGGGAATAGTTTTCGTTGATTTTATTGTTTCTTTGCTATTAATACCACCAATAAGAAAAGAATTTGAATCAGTAAGATATACATTTGTTTTTAGATGCCTACTAGAAATTCTAGGAGTCAATGTATCATCAAGCAAACTTTCTATATATAAATCCAAAGTAAAGCTAACGCTATCATTAGTAATTAAGACATTTGTAATATAAAGCTTTAAGCCAACATCTTGATAATCGACTTGATTTGTAGTCATTCTTTGATTGTTTTGAATTTCGATTGATGATTTTTGAATAGGGGTCTTTATAACACTCTCAATTACACTATCTTTATTATCAATAAGGGTAACTCTAGGATTATAAAGTAGATCAGATACGCCCTTTTCTTTAAGTAAATTTATAAGACTGGTGACAGAATCTTTATTGACTTTGGTGCTATCGACCGTAAGAACGTTGGTAATAATTTTAAAATAAAAATGATCTAGTGGATTTAAAAGTGATTCTATACGTGGGCCAATTTCTTTAAGTTTTGTGTTATCCGTGCTAATAATTGTAAAGCTAAGTTGCCTTAATTGATAGCTAGTGTCAAGCCCATTAATAAGATTATTAATAATCTCATACTGACTTTCAGTAGTAATAAGCAGTATCCTATCACTATAAACAGTGTATTTTATGTTTTCATTAAATAAAGAAAGAGCAGATACAACATCTTCTTTGGAAACGTGCTTAAATTTGATTATATAATCATTCAATACTGGCTTATCTTCAACGGTTGGATTATATATCAACAAGACACTATCTTGTATCAAATAATCAAGACCATTAACATTTAAAATATCTTTAAGTAACTTAGAAAAAGTATCAGTATTGCTTAGATCAAGCGTAGGTAAAAATACGTCAAAATTAGTATCAACGTTACCACTAATGACAATATTTTTGCCAGTTATAGAACTAATCTCGCCTAAGAAATCGTTAAAGGTAATGTTACGATATTCTAAGGCAGATAAACTACTTGAGAGTAGGAAGCATAGGACTAGAATCAGTCTTTGGAGATTTTTCATTTGCAAACCCTTGTGATGAATTTTCTAAGCTTTTTAAAACCCTTTCAAAATCCGCATGGCAAGAAACAAAATAATCAATGTAGTTGCCTGACTTCTTATCTTGTAAGAATATATGGCAGTTTGAGAAAGAAAGAAGTTGTAAGAAGCTATCTAAAGATAAATCAATGGCGTAATTTCTAAATTTACAACCATTTGGAAAGCAAGTTATCTTTAGATAGATTCTATTGTTATTAAAAATAGTGGTGTTTATGTCTGAATTATCTACGCTATTTGAAATTGTCTTAGGTGCTTTAGAATCAGAAGTATTTAAATCAACAAACCTGGTATCTTGACTAGATGACTGATCTGGCTCATGCTTAGGCTCTAAAAATTTATAAAGTAAATAAGAAAAAACTATAAAAGCTAATAAAAATAAGATTTTTTTAGTCGCATAGCTTTTATAAATTTCTTTTGAGCCACTACTATATAAATCTGAAACCTTTTGATTAAATTTTAGATTTTCAGAGCGAATAAGATTATAATTAAAATTAGACGAAGTGCTATAAACTTTATATTTAAAAAGACTACTAAAGAGCCTTTTGCCACTAGGCTGGGCCATATACATTAATTCAGTATGAACTAAATATTCTCTATTTGTCTGACGTTTAGACTGAAATAAAAAAATAATATCAATGCCAAAATGTCCGTGATAACTTAAAAACCTACCCAAGCTATCGTTAAATGTTTTAGTAAAGGTGTTGTAAGCTTCGTCAAGAACTATCAAGCAATGATGATAATTTTCATAGATGCCATTTTTTAAAGCATACTCATCATAATTATCTATATTATCTAAAAAGCCATTTTCATATTGAGAGCTAAGCGTATATTCTTGACTAACAGCAGTAAGAAAATCATTCTTATCATATTGCTTTACAAAGCCATTAAAATGATCAAATTTTAAGCCATTAATATTAGTATAAATAAATCTATACTTTGATTCATCTTTTAAATGTAGCTCATACTCATCGTTTATTATATGAACAGCTTTATATGTTTTTCCAGAACGTGGCGGACCAATGATCAAACTAAGCATTTTATCTACTCATTAATGTTAATAGATCAGTTATGATCTTAGTAATGTTGGCTCTAACATACAAGATTACCTTATAAAGCTGGAGAGCAAAGAAAAGACTAAGAATAGATATAAATAAAGTAATGGCAGTTGAAAAGGCAGAAGCTAGACCACTTTGATGTAAAAACTCCATAGAAGAGTTTAAAACAGTTTGATTAGGCAAGCCACCAAAAGAACCGCTAACACTAGAGCCATAATCAAACATCTTAGGGATATATTCTCTTAGTAAATTCCAAATTTTCATAATAAATAAAATAGCATAGCCGGCAAATGCAATAAGAAAAGCCACAAAAGAAGCATAAATAGGCACAATAAAGGCTAAAATGGTATTTCTTATACCAATTTTCTTAACTATAAATTCAATAAAATTAACTATAAAACCGCCAACAGCACCAATTAACCATTTCATGATTCACCGCCTACTCTAAAGAGATATTTCAAAGAAAACATAATGATCTCAAAGCTAAACCAAATCGTAAAAAATAGAGTAAGAATAGACCTATAAGGGGTAACAATACGACAAGGATCGATCACAAATGAATTATTTTTCTGACTACCAGGAGTTGGACCGCTAATAGTAAAAGGACAAGTACCTTTAGGAATATCAGGAGTTTCAATGCCTTTATTAAAAATTTCTAATGACTCATTAAAATTATTCATTAAATTGTCAATATCGCTTTTAAAGTTGTTTAAAAAATTAAAAGCGTCATTAACAGACACATCAAATTTAGCAAGCTCGCTTTGTAAAGCTGAAAAAGAAGTAGCAGTATTAATATTAGGATCATAATTCCATTGCTCTTGCTGTTGATTTTTAATAGCTGTCAAATTTTCATTGATAGAGTCAAGCTTTGAATTACTTTGACTAATAGCACGTTCCAAAGAGCTTAAATCAATAGACTGGGAGGGCTGGGTAGGTGTAGTAGTAGATGAACCGCTACCGCCATTACCTGAACCAGACGAGTTACCACCTGAACTTGACGTACCATCTTTAGGAATAGAATTATTAACTCTATTATCAGAACCAATAGTATTAACATAACCAGTTGAAAATTTACTACTACCTTTTGGAGTTTTATAAGTATAAGAATAAGTTACATCTTGAACCCTTGAACCAGTTTGTGTGGTAGTTTCTACAACATCAACATCTATAATACTTTGATCAGGCGTAACAATATTACCTTTGTAGGTTGCTTTATTGCCAGCATTGCTAGTTTGCTTTATTGTCATAGGCAAATTTGGAGTAGGCTTATCAGAAGTCTTAAACATAGTATTTAGATCATAATCAAGATTTATATTTTTAACTTGATTTGGAACAGTTATTTCTTTTGTGGGGATAGGCTTAGACATATCCTTTAGCTTTGCGGTAACAATAGTATTGTTTTCAATTTTAGAAACAGAAGCGTCTTTTGGAAGATCAAATTTTCTTAAATTTGGAGAAACATCAGCTAGTTTTTGTGGAGATTTTATAATATTTGATGAAGTTGAAGCAGCAGAATCAATCTTGCCAGTTTGTCTAAAGGTATTATTTAAAGCAATAGCGGAATCATCAACTGGCTTAAAATCAAAAACTGGCTCAGGGCCAGCCTTAGTAGCTTTAATATCAACTATTTGGGGTCTATACTCTAATAAATTTATCTTAGGTGCTTTAGAGCCACTAGCAAACAAACCTCTAAAAAAATTAGATAAAGAAGTAAGACCATTTTTTATAGCATTAATAGGCAAGGGGATCATAAATCCGCCCATAAGAAAAAGATCACTTTCGAGCTGTTGTTCGGCTTCAAGTTTATGAAGGGTAGAAGTTGTATAACAACCTTCAGGGAAACTCATACAAGCAGTTAATTCAAGACCATAAAGATCAGCACAATCATGATAAACCATGCCAAATGATTTACACTTATCCCTATCAATGTTAGGATCAGGAAGACACTCTTCAACAGTTGTATCTCTTAAAAGAAGCTCTACTTTTCTTTCATTGTAGATCATAGGAGAAGGACACCAATCAGGACGTTTAAGTTTAGGCTCACATTTACCAGTTTCTTTATTAAAAATTTGATCAGCAGGGCAAGAATCAACGCAAGCATTTTTTTCAACGTCCCATTTTTGGCCAACTGGACAAGGATCAACACATTGCATAGTGTCAACGTTAAATTCTTGATTTAGCTTACATCTAGCAACGGATTTAGTATTAAATTCAAGAAAAGTATAATAAGTAAAAACAGGGTCTTTTGGATTATCAGAAGCAGCATAATATTCATAATCGCCAGCACCGCCACGCTGAACAAAGCGACCAGTTTTAGCAGGACCGCCTATATAATAAAGTGAATAACCAGAATCTCTATAAAATCCAGGACTTTTTGAACCAGCAAAATAATAAGCGTCTCGCCTAATTGTAACAGAAATAATTTCATATAAATCCCAAACTGGCATTCTAAAGCCAATAAGATTATCACCTTTTAAAAATTTAGCATCAGCTGGAACAAATGTGCTGGGCAAGTTATAATCACGCATAACATCATAAAGGCCATTATCGCCATTTTTAGAAAAAGCAAGAGAGTATAAAAGAGATAAGAAAATGAAAGATCTAATTAGAAATTTCATACAAAATCCTTAAATAAATTTTTATTCATAAATATTTATCTCCTATAAATTACTGACGCCCTTCGGTTGTCGCTTCATTTTTTCAGGAAAAAATGAAGTTTAAAATTTAGTATCGAGCGCCTTTAAAATTTAAAACCTATTTGACAAAAGAAAGAGCTATAACGTAAATAAAAATAGGAACGAAAAAGAGAGAAAAAACGTTTAAAAAATAGTTAAATACATCGTTATTAAATACTTCAATCATCGTGTAGCTCCGACTATGATTAAGCCAATAAGGAAAGAAAATGCTATAAGTATCGCAGAAAGACCCATTAAAAAATTAAATTGATGTTCGTATATACCTAAGTTTGAAATTAAATCATTTTTTTGAATGTAGCAAATATTAGTTTCGGTATTAAAAATATAATTAGTTTGAAAATTAGAAAGAGAATCATAAGAAATAGAAACGCTACTATCAAAATTTACAAGAAATATTGTTTTATCTTTTATATAAAAATCTCTAACGCAGATATTTAAATTAGGGATATATATAGCACTTTCTTTCATTATTATACACCTTAAAAGGGGCAAGAAGCCCCTAAAACTACTTTATGAAAGACTTAACTCTGCCAGCAATCATAAAGACGAAAGTAACAGCGATAACACCAGCAAATACGTAGTCAAATAAAGCATAGTCAGCTTTTAACGGCGTAGTCGGTACTACTGGAGCATCTCCAGCAAAAAGAGCAGGAGCTGAAAGCAATGCAGAGCTAACAGCAGCAACTTTAACCTTAGTAGATTCTAGAAAATTTTTAGTTTTTTCCATATCTAACTCCTTTTTATAGATTTACGAGCTTTAAACTCTAGAAAATCTATAAAAATAAACTTTCTAGAGATTAATGCGGGAGAGGGTTTGCAACTCACATTAAGGCATAGCCCCCGCTTTTTTTGTTATTTAGATGGCTTTGATGTTTCTTTCAAAAAAGGGTTTTCGTTAAAGACTTGGAAACTCAAACTCTCATCAGGGAACATATAAGCACCATTACGAGTATTTAAAAAACGATATGGAACAGCAATATATTTGCCTTTGACGGAATCAAATTTAGGCTTTAAAGAAAAGTCATAATTGATAGTTTCGGTTGATTTGACAAGATAGCCATGTTGGTCACGACTTTCAAAGGTAATAGTTACATCAATAGACGATGAAACTTCGCCGGTCTTTTTGTCGATACGAGAAATTGGACGAACTTCGTCACAAAGGCCTAAAAGGTAAGTGTACATGTGTAGCTCCTTAAGAAATATTTATTTGTAGCTTAGTATTTTAGGGGCAGAGCTACACCACCCCCAACAGTTTTACAACATATTAAGGTTGTAACAACCAAGCCCCAAAACATCTTCACTCTGTTGCGGGCAGTTTGTCAATTTACAAATAGTTTAAAGCCATATTCAGGGCAAAAATTCAAAAATTCAGATATAATCAAACAATTTTTGAATAATTCAAAAACAACTTTTGAATTATTACAAATAAAAACTTAAAATTGAATAAAATAAATAGAAATATACAAATGGAAAAGAAAGAAATCGCAAAAATAATAAAAAAAGACATAACAACTTTATATAACTGGGAAAAAAGAAACCCTGAATTGTACAAAGCAGTTTACGAATATTACAACGGAATACAATTAGCAGAAGATGAAAGAGAAATATTAGAATTATTCAAAAAGTTGAATGATGCAGAAAAAGAATACTACAAAGCAGAAATAAAAGCAAGAATACTAAAAAAAGAAATAGGTTAATAAAGTGAGAATAATAAAAGCTTTATTATTATTTTGTATTTTCTTAATAGCAGATCCAATAGAAATACACATAGAAAAAAAGAACAACCAAGAAAAATACATAAAAGATTTAAATTTAGTAGGCGACTGGAACATACAAACGGAGAGATACTTTATAGATTTTATACTAACAGCAGGCAGTAACTGGGATATAAGTTTTGAGAAAAATCACGAAATTTTACTTGATAATCAACCAAGAGAAATGTTTTGGGACTACGACAACGAAAAAAGGAAAATAAATATCTACAACAAAAAAGAAATAACCATGTATAGCGGAGATGAAATAATAATAAAAGAATACATAGGAAATAAATGTTTTAAAGCAGAACTAAACAAAAACTACAAGATAAAGATGTGTAAAACAAAAGGAATAATAGTAAATAACATAAAAAACTTGATAAAAATAGAAATCAATTAAAAAGTTAGTATTCAAATCCCTCTCTGTCCGCCACAAATTCATTAAATTCCATTTATATATCCCTAAATTTCAATGTTTTAGCTATATTTTTAAATGAATATTTTTGTCCAAAATTTCGGACAAATCAGATTTGTTACAGAAAATTTGCTATTTTGTTACAGAAACTATTTGGATTATTCCATGAGTTCTAGAATGATCACCAAAGTTCCTAACAGACCAAATTTTTATTTTTTTGATACGGCTATTAAAAATAACAAGAAAATAACAGTAAAGTATTGTTTATTTACTAAGGATCTGGATGAGGCAAGGATACTGGCCAGACTTATAAAAAACACTGCAAATGATGAACTATCACGCCATCTAACAACAAAACACCCAAATCTTAAAAGCTTGACATCCTTAATAAACATAAAAAGACAAAATGAACATAAGATAAAACAAGAACGTTTATATTTGGATGTGAGTGAGTATAAAAAAATATCTCAAAGTGTTATAGCAAAATTTTACAATGTTTCAATATCAGTGCAAGATAAATCAGAAATAGAGGTGACACCAAATAATAAACAAGAGAAGTCAAGTGAGCTAAACAAGTCAGTGTCTTTTGAGACAATAGCTAAAAGATACGTGTCAACCGAGTGTTTGAAGCTAAAGTCCAGTGATAAGACCAAGGGCTATTATATTAAGACTGGCAAGCTTTTGGATGAGTTTTTTAAAAATCATTCAGGGGAGTTTAAATACAGCGATGCTGAAGGTTTTCAAGTAAGCTTGTTAAATAAAAATCTAAACAAAAAGACTATAAATAATTATACGTCTTATTCTAAGAGGCTTTTTAATTACGGTATAAAAATAGGCAAGCTTACAGTAAATCCTTTCAAAATGCTTACATCTTTTAAAATTACATCTGATGAGAAGTCGCCAAAAGATAATTTTACGTTAGATGAATTAAAGATAGTTTTTGACACTCAAAGAAAAGATTTGAGAGATTATATGATGTTTGCACTTCATACGGGATTAAGACTAAATGAAATTTGGCAACTTGATAGCGACAATGTTGGTGAGCAGGATGGAATAAAATTTATAAATGTTAGAACTGCAAAACAAAGAGGGGGAGTGAAAAAGTATAGACAGATACCTTTGCATGAAAATATTGAGTATTTAAGCGATCTAAAGTGGCTAGAAAATATTAAGAGCAGTAAGGTTAATAGCGATTACTTTAGTAAGCGATTAAATAGACACATCCATAAATGTATCCCACTAGCAAACGTTACATTTCATAGGCTTAGGGGAAATTTTGCTAAGGCTATAAAGGATTACTGTTTGGAGAATTCCTTGACCGATCTAACATCTGTTTTGCTAGGACATAGTGCCGATCTTGCAACTGATACGTACGCAAAGGAAATATCTTTAAAAGCTAAGCAAAATTCTATGATTGGACTAAAAATTTTTAAATTTTTACATAACCAGTGATTTTTGAAAGCAATCGGTATAATTAGTAATAAAAGCAAAAAGGATTTTCGATGGAAAACAATAAAAAATCTATGGATGTGACAATGCAAAAGCTGCTTTGTGTAGAAAAATATGAGGATGTTCATCATGGGAGAGTAAGGGCGTATTATGATACTGATATAAAGTTATTGAAGCAAGATGCAATATATTGCCTCAATAAGGGATACTCTAGGTCTAGTGGTGAGAAAAAAAGACAATATTGGCTTAAGATATTTTTAAACCTAGCAAGTTTGTATCCGTGTATTTTATCACTAGATAAAAAAGGCATAGTTAGTAGTACGATTACTAATTTTTTTAACAACTTAGCCGAAAAAGAGTCTCGAAAAAAAAGAATTATTAATCAAGATCAAGTCGTAAGTCAAAATAAACTACCGCCAGAACTTCATATAGATCAAAAAAAGTGGGATAGTTTTCTTCAACTGCATTATGGGCAGATAGACTTTAATGATTATTACAACACCCCAGTGAGTAAAAAAATATCTGATGGAGTGTATAAAGTAAGAGATGGCTTTCTCGTAAGGGGTCAATTTATACCGAGTTATATTTTTTTAGAAATTAGAGAGTGTATTATAAAACAAGAAAAGACAAAGATAGTACCTGTAAAGCATCAATATGGTGTTAAACTAGAAAACTTTGAAGATATAGAAAAAGATTTTATGGAGCATGTTGCAAGGAAGCGAAATTTTAGTGATAGTACAAAAAAAGAGTACCGTCATGCACTTAAGCTGCTTAAGGAATTTCTTAATGATAGAGACATCAGCATAAGCGATATAAATGTAAAAGTAGCTGAGGACTTTCATGAAGGTCTTATTAAAGAAGAAGGTGTGAGAGCAAGAAACGAAAAGAGAGCAAATAATATAGTAGGCTTTTTATCAAATGTGTTTAATAGACTTGCACATTTAGGAGTAGTTGGTGATAACTTTTTTAAAAAAGAAGCGATAGAGCGATTTGGTATTAAAGAGAAAACGACAAAGAGAAATTTCTCTATGAGCGAGTTAATGCTGTTATTTTCTGGAGAACATAATATAGAAAAAGAGATACTAGACTATTTTCGCTTTAAACTACATGTTGGACTTCGCATGAGAGAGTTTTTTGGTTTAAGTGCTGATAGCTTTAAAACAGAAACAATCAATGGAAAGACTTACAATTATGTCATCATAAATACAGCCAAAGGCAAGGGTGGTAGAACATCCCAAAGAGCGATAGTTATACATGAAAATATTAAAGATTTGCATAATTATGATTGGGTTAAAAAGATAATCTCAAAATACCCAGACATAAAGTCTTTTGGAAAAAAGGTTAATAGATGTATAAGAAAAATAACTTCTGATAAAGATGTCAGTGATCACCGTTTGCGTGGTAACTTTGCAAATATACTAACAGAGTGTGATTTACGAAATGAAATAAGCGAGTCTATTGCGGATGTTGATGGAGCTCTTGGCCATAAGCCAAATATTCAAAAATATGAACGTAGACAATATACAACACTAGTAGAACATATGCTAGGTTATGGACTGTCTGATGCTTTTGATATATATGCTAGATCTGAGTATTTAGAAAGAAAGCAAGAGATTATAAAAGGGTTTGACTCATTATTTGGCTTTTTTAAATACCTAGAAAATCCAAACATACCGCATCTTAAAACGGATAAACATAGAAAAAATTCAAAAAAGAGTCAGAAAAAGTAGAAAACTTTTCTGTAGGTATAATTATTATAAACAATAAATAATAAAATAAGGAGGAATAAATGCTTTATTTATTAGGGCAAGATCAAATTTTGTTTAAACCTCTTGATTCAGAGGAACCTTATACTTTAGACAATGGGCTACAGACTATCAATTGCTGGCTTGATATGGCTATTATTGGTTTAAAATATAAAATACCTTTTGTTTTAATTGGTTTTGAAACACTGTATAGTGATGAAAAAGAGAGGATGGAGTATGTAGTTGGTGGTAGCAAAAATGATCCATGGCCCTTTGAAAGAGTCTATAAGTTTTGCAAAAAATTACATAATGATGTCTCTGGGTTTATGGAGGAGCTAGTGTTAGAATATTGTAGGCTTTGTATCTGCTCTACAACAGTAAAAGAATTTGAGAAAGATTGCAAAAGGCATCTAAAAGAGCTTGAGGATAAACTCTCGAGACTAGACGATGTCTTATAGTCTATTATTAGACTCATGGGAGGTCAATCCCATGAGTGAGTTTATAATACCTCAATATCCTGACCACTACTAGCTACTTTTTTGGACTCTACTAGGTTGTTGATACTTTTTAGCAACTCTTTATCTTTTGCACTTAGTATAGGTAAAAAGTAAGTATTTTTTGTTTTTATATTTAGTACTGCGATCAAGCCATAGTCTTTAGCCATCTGCCTATGAAATACTAAAATTTCATCTTCACAAAGCTCCTTCTCAGTGTATTTTGCCCCTAGCTTAAGGCTCTTTTGATAACAAAGCTCAGCGTTTAAAAGGTCTTTTTCATCTAAAAACATAGGTTTTGTTTTATAAATTTTCTCCTCATGATAGCACTCAAAATTTTTAAGCCCACTAAAGTCTTTATTTTCTCCATTTGCGTATTGTTTTATGTGGTTTTTAAAGAAATATTGATGAGATAAATTTCCAACTAGCTCTTTATATTTTGACTCTCCACCTAAAGAATTTTTTAGCACATCTTCATTTTGAAAAGCAAGTATGAGCTCCACCTTTGCCTCTCTTAGTACATCTGCGTGCAGATCTGTTTGTGGGTTTAACACGCGTTGTGCCTCGTCTATAAAAATACTAACTGGTACTTTATATTCATCTAAAATGCGTCTTGTCATGCTTGAAAGAGTGGAGTTTAGTATGAGTTCTATCACATTATCTTTTAGTCCTTGCGCATTTATGATCACTATTTTTCCTTGATTTAGTAGGGTGCTTATGCTTTGCATCATAGTGATGTCTTCGTTTAGCATCTCATCATCAGCTAGTTCTCTTAGTGCTTGAAGCATAAACGTATAGTTTGAAAACATCCTTGCTCTATATGTCTCTATCTCGCCAACAGCACTAGTGTGTTCTTTAAAAGCTTGCAAAAATTTGCTAGATTTTTGTTTAAAAGTGTTTAATGTCCAAATATTTTCAGCTAGCATCATCGGCTGACAAAGAGTTGAGATTTTACTGCTTATGTCATCTGCTATCGCTTTGTTGTCATTTGCATATCTGCTTAGTTCAAGCACTATGTCATAGAAATTTCTAAAATCAGATAGTTGCTGGGTAAATTTACATAGATTTGCAAAGCTAGGATAGATGCCTTCTGCTTTTTTGCACAGTTTTATGCTGCAAAAGGCACTCTTGCTAAAGTCATATATTGCTTTCATCATATCAAGAGAGCTTGCTGAGATATTTGTGGCCAAATTTCCCCAAAAAGTATCACGCTCAGTACCAAATGTTTTTTTGAAAAAATTTGTTAGCAATACATCATTTGTGTCATACATTAAGTTTAGTTTGTAGCCCCAAGGGACATTTACCATCACAACATCACGCAGTCTACCGTGTTTTTGTGCTAAAAATTTTACCTTTTTATGTTCTACTCCTTTGTAATCAAGGATAAGCATTGCGTGATTTGCCTTTATACGCTCATCAATAGCTGGCAATATAACAGATGTGGTTTTTCCACAACCTGTCTGACCTGTGATCATTGCATGAGTAAAGCTAATAGGTATGCTAAGTGAAGTTTCTTTACTAGCTAGAGCCGTATTGTTTTGTTTGTTGATTAATGAAAAGACTGACATGTTATTCTCCTTTGTTTGATGTTATTATTTCGTTTGCTAAACCGTATTTTATGGCTGTATCTGCGTCTATGTAACAGTCTCTATCTGTTATCTGCTCAATTTTTTCTAGCTCTAGCTTACTTCTCTGCATTATCATGTTATTTATTTTTGATTTTGTCTTTAAAATTTGATTTGCCATTAGCTCTATATCGCTTGCTTGACCTGATACTCCGCCTAGTGGCTGGTGTAGCATCAGACTGGAGTTTGGTAGCATATAGCGTTTATCTCCGCTTAAAAATATCAGTGCTGACATAGAGGCGGCTAGACCAACACAAAAGGTATTTATGGGTGCTTTTATGGTTTGCATAAAATCAATCAACCCAAAGCCATCATATATAGAGCCTCCTGGCCCACTTATGTAGATATTTATATCACTGCTTTTGTTTGTGGAGTTTAGATATAAAAGTGTTTTTTGAGTATTTAGACAAATTTCTTGATCTATCTGTCCGTATAAAAAGATATTTCTATCAGCTAGTAAGCTCATATGAATATCGGTGAAATTTAGTTTCTCTTTTTCTTGCATTTTCACTCCTTTTGTTTTTTGTGAGTGAAATTGTAAAATAAAAAGATTGCCTACTTGTTCCACCTATTGCTTGAAATGTTCTATTCAGCTAGGGTAGATAAAATTTTTATAGTACTTCAAAGTCAATATTTTGAGCAAAAAGTGGGTAATTATGCTTGTTAAGGTAGTCATTTAGGCTTTGTTTTATGATATCTTCGAAATAAATTTTGGCTAGTTCTTTAGGGGTCTTATGCTCACAAAAGCTATGGGTGCAGGTATAAAGACCATAAATATCATCTATGAGCCAGCTTCTTGAGGTATTGTTTTGTGAGGCATTAAAACTTTTATATGAGAGGTTGTTTTTTAGACTATTTAGTGCACTTAAAAATTTCTCTAAAACAAGCACATTAGCTTTTTTAAGATCTCTATAAACTGCTTTGGGCTCTAAAAGTGATGAGTCATTAAGTGTCCTAAGCAAGCCTTTTATAAGAGATTTTTTGTAGCTTATTTCTTTGTTTCTTATTTTTATTATATCAGCATAAATTTGCGTAAAATTTCCATTAAAAAATCTCGGTGAAAATATGACTAACGCATCATTTTCTCTAAAACTTATGTATCTGTCTTTAAATATCTCAAGCTTAAAAATTTCAGCTTTTAAATTTATAAAGCTTACAGCGCGGTTGTCTTTATCTATTGCTTTTACTAAGCCATCTTTTATGATAAGCACGCTTATATCTTGTATAAATTTATAAAGCTTTTGCTCTTTGTATGCTTCTGTGCTAGTTATATAGCCTATGATATTTTCAGGCAGGATAGGCATAGGCATGTCTAGGCTTTTAAAATCTAAATTAGATTTTTTTATTATCCAGACAAATTCGTTTGTTTCTACATACAGGCATATCATCACAAAGGCACTATCTTGCAGGTAATAAAATTTCTCATCATCACTAAAATTTAGCTCATGTTTTATATGCTTAACATGATTTTGTAGATATGCGTTTGGGGATAATATATAGCTATTTTTGTCGTTTATATGCTGCACTTGGTTTGAGAGGTTCTTAGCTAAGTTAAGGATCAAGTAGTATTCATTAGATAGCTTTTTTAGGAGTTTATTTATATTTCTTCTTTTGCTATCTTGCTTTTTGTCGCTATCTTTTATATATGTTTTTAGATTGACAAAATTTGCTATCAGCCTAAGAGCATCTTTGCCACACTCTTTACATATTCTTTCCATATCTTTTTTGACCTGTTTAAGATCGCTTGCTTTGGAGCCTATATGTGGATAAAATATATTATCTAGATCATCAGTTTCGTTAAACCTATAAAACTCAACAGCAAAAAGACATAAGGCATATATATTTATAAGTGAGTTACTATAGCTTCTTTTGTTTTCCTTATTTTTATGTATACGACTAGAAGATATAGATTTTGATTTACTACTAAATAATAAATAGTCGAACTCTGGCATGATCCTTGTTACCTATATATGTATTTTTTCCCATCTTCTGATAAAAAATATTGCAATTCACTATTATAGTAAAAAGCTTTGGGTTGATGGCTATCATCTCTAAATAAGCTATATGAAGGATCATTTTTTTCAAATATATTTTTGTGAAACAAATACAATCTGCCTCTATAAGGATAAAGAGATATTCTATACTCCCCTATGCGTATATTATAGTATTTATCTAGGTTAAAGCCAGTTGTTCCACCATATTTTATATGGTTTATAAAGCGTGAATAATCATTCACAAAGTATTTGTTATCCAATACTTTACCGTTTACATCAAAAACTTCTATTTTAGCATAACTACCGTCAGCTGTGCCAGCTTGACAACTACAATACATATTGTATTTAAGCCCTAGTTTGTCCCCTGCGATATATATAGCTGTATAAGAGCTATAAGCTGGCATAAAGTTAAAGTTTTTGTTAAAAACATAGTCATTTAATGTTTTGTCGCCAAAAAGTGGCTCTAAAATAGTATCTATACCCTCATATTCTCCCAAAAATCTCTCTCTTTCTATTTTTTGTGTGTCATATATGGCAAATACCATTTTTTGGTCTAATACTTTTTTAAGCTCAATGTTTTTACCTATGAAATTTAAGCTATATGTGTTGTTTTTATCAGTTTTATTAAAGTTTAATACCAACTCTTCGTGGTCATTACCACATTTTATGTCTTGTGAGTTTTTTGTTTTTTTACACAAATAGTAGTATCCATCTATGATCAGCATACCTTTATTTCTCTGATCATATATAGTATTATCACAGCCTCCTTTTACTCTATCACTAGGTAGATCATCACTTATGCTAAAAAAATTAAATACTAGTTGCGCATAAAGATCGTCTGAGGCATAAATGGATTCAGTGCCTTGCAGTATCTTAGACGCAACTGTAACGCCATCTTTGGTGACAGTTTCTTCTATGTCATATTTGCCCTGAGTAGAAGCGTAAATACTGGTTGCCAACAAAAGTAAAGCAAATATCCTTTTCATCCATGTTCCTTTTATTTTTTAAAAATTTCGAGCAATGCACTAAAATACAGCATGTTATAAGGCTTGTGTTTGAACAAACACAAGCATAAATCAAAGCACCATAAGAACTTTATTTAGATTGTCCTTTTTGATACCAGTAAAAACTAAAAACAAATCAACAACACAAAAAATCATACTCACAATAAATAAAATACTTCCTACCACAAGAAGAGATTCGTCTTTTTCTGATAGTCCAGCGTCATAAAAAAACATACAACCAACTGACAATAAAAGCTTTATGATGCCAAGCCCTATATCGCCTTTGTAAAATCTATCTATACCCAATCCACCCAGAAGAAATCCAAGTATTAGCCCCACTATAGGACTTTTTAAATTTAGCATAGATATTGATGTACTTATTTTGTTTAAGCTCTCATCACTTGCGCTACTTAGTTTGTTGTGCAAGATAACATTTCCGTGGCTCGGTATCTTACCTGCCAAAGTTGTTAAGATTACATTTTTCATTTATTTACTCCTTAATGATTTTAAAAGAGCGAAATTATAGCATATATTATTCTATACGTATAAAAATATTTAATAAGCATAATTAGCAAAAGTATAATCGCATAAATTAGCCGTAGAGGATAAAATATGCAGATTCATGAAAGGATAAATTCGATCATTAAAAGCAAAGGGTTAAAGAAAAAGGACTTTTTGCAAAAATTTGTCTCTTTAGAGCCAAGGCTTAAAAGCACTGGTGAAATTCCATCTATCCCTACGATATACAACTATCTAAATGGCACTAGAGAGATAAAAGCTGAGCTTATACCGTATATGGCAAAGGCTCTTGATGTAAGTGAGCAGGAGTTATTTTTAGATAATGACTCGACTGAATTTTTTAAGGAATTTATTAAAAAACAAAGTGAAAACGAGAGCTCTAATGAGAAAAATAAAGCGATTTTTAAACTAATAAACCTATGCGAATACGCTTCTATGCCTATGCTTGAGAGATTAATAGAAATTTTAGAACAAAATAAGCAGCTTACTTTACAAAATATGAAACGCATAGGTGGATTAGAATTTAGCATGTAAGCTACTAAAATTCTTCTAGTAAACCCTATCTTTAATATATTTATCGCATATAAATTTTTCTTTTTTAACAATATACTACTAACTCAAATTCATTTCTCTATATCAATGTAGCTTTTATTATTCAATAAGCATAATATTAATAAAATTATCCGTATAGTAAATTTATCTCAAAAGTAAAATAATGACCACGTTTAAGGTATATGCCTTCGGGTCGATAGGGATGCTTTTGCTGGTTTTTAACGGACTTAAAGCTGAACGGACGAATTCGACGTAGTTGGCTCGATAGTCGCGGCCGTCGGTGTGGCGATACTGCTTTACGGCTTTCATATCAGATACAAATAGTTTTACAAATGAATTTTTAATGAGAAAGGATGAAATGGACGGTAGTTTTTTATTGATGCTTAAAGGTAGGGTGTCGGATATAAGTCTGATAGTAATCAAAGATAGAATACAGAAGTTGGAGGCAAAAGGTATAAAATTCGATATATCGCCTACTTTGGCTAGGCTCAAATTTCCCGTAACGGGCTTATTGCTCGGCTTATTTATAGGATGCATTGGTGCGGACAGATTTTACAAAGGCGATAAGAATCTTGCAATAAATAAGCTAAGCTATTTTATCGTAGCGATCGTGTTTACCATACTAGGCATATATCATAGCAGCGAAAGTGAAATTACTTTTTCTTTTATACTATACCTTATTGTTTCTATTTGGTGTTTGGCCGATATTCTCCCAGTATTTTTCGGTATCAAAAAAGATAACTTCGACAAAATAATGCAAGCTTTGGACGATTATGAAAACAAAGACGTGAATTTAACTCAGAAAGGATAAAATGAAGAAAATTTGCTTTATGCTTGCACTTTTGCTGTGCAGTAGCTCCGCATTTGATTTTAACCCAGTAATATTGATTAAAAGGGCATTGAGCTCAGACTTTACTACTAACAAAAAGGCACCAGGGATCACAGCCGGGTTTGGCAGAGATGACCGTTTGGGGGTTGTTAGAGATGATATATATAAGCTGATGTGGCAAGACGGTGAGGAGATATTTAAAGGCGATTACGACGAGGCGGTAAAATACTGCAAAAATTTAAATTTTGCCGGTTTTGATGACTGGCGTTTGCCTACGATAAATGAGCTTTTAAGCATCACGGACGATACTAGGGTTGATCCTGCCATAAACAAAGCTTTTAAAAACATCGCATACGAGACGAACGATAAAGGTGAGAAAAATTACTTGTACTGGAGCTCTACCAAAAATGCCGGCTACCAGTCTCATGCGTGGATGGCGTATTTCTGGGGTGGTAGCGACTTCTTGGCCGGCGTTTCTGATCGCGGCTTCGTGCGGTGCGTACGGCAGTATTGATTTTTGAAAGGACTTTAAAGAGTTGCTATACGAAAATTTGCCTATATGTAGAGCTTCTATGAGACTTTGCGTTTATTTGGAAGATGGGGTCATGGGCTTAGTGCTATCACACCGTTAGAGACTATCTTAGAAGCTGCGCTAGGGAGACGTGATTTTTACGCTAAGCGTATAGATAAAGATAGGCCGTTTGAAATTTTAAACTAGTCAGTTTTTGCCAACTAAGAGCTAACTGTTTAGGGCTTGATTTCTTACGATATATCATAAGAGATAGATATGTGCTAGTAAGAAACAAAGTGGTGAAAAACTATAAATTTAAAAACTTCGTATCTAAATAAATACGAAAAAAGAAAGGAAAAATGGATAAAAAAGAGATAGATAAATTTTTTAGCCATTCAAGCTTCGTTTCTAGCTCATATAAAATTGGCTAACTCGTATAGGCCAAGGCAAAAGGTGGCTTTGATAAACGAAAGCCGAGAAAATATCCAAGCGATATATAACTTTAGAAAGTAAAAGGAATATGGATGAAAAAATGCATAACTATATCTTTGCTACTTTGCGGTTTGCTTCACGCAGAGGCGCTAAGCCCTGAGTGCTACCGAGATAACGATAAAAACGTAGTGATATGTAGCGAAAAAAAGCTAGGAAGACTAATGTGGCAAGATGAAAAGCAAAACTTTGAAGGAACGTGGGAGCAGGCACAGGAGTATTGCAAACTAGTAAATCTAGCCGGATACAAAGACTGGAGGCTACCTACGAGAGTGGAGCTACTAAGCATAGTGGATAAGAGTAGATATAAAACCACTCTAAATATGGCTTTTAAATACATAGCAGACGCCGACTATCTATCTCACTTTTACTGGAGCTCTACAAAAAGTGCCGACGTCTCGTCTTTTGCGTGGTATGTGTATTTCGCGACTGGCGTCGTCGGCTGGGACGACGTTTCTGGACGCTCCTTCGTGCGGTGCGTCCGAGAGGATTAATTTATGAAAATTTTAGGAAATTTGGACTTAACGGTAGCGCTTTGAAAAGCCTTTTGCTCCCATTGTGGGAGCTTTTTAAAATTTAGGAGAATAAAATGAGTAACTTTACAGCTGAGCAGATAATAAAAATAAACGAAATTTTTAGTAGAGTTGTCGACTGTAAGGGAAATTTGAAAGTGTTTAATGGGGCGTGGGATAAAATCAAAGACTCCGTAGCAATATGCGTAGAGGATAATAAAAACAAAGACAAGCCCAAAGCTTTTGATGAAAATAAGCTAAACAGCTCAAACCCAATATATAAAAACAAAATCATTGAGTACTATAATGGTAAAAATAATGGAGCGATACTGGACATATGTATAAAAGGCAATATAATCGACTACAAGAATATCAACGATATAAAATTTACTATAGGGGATATACAGAAAGAACCTATTGACACACATTTTTCTTCATTATTGTATAAATTTGATATTCTTGAAAAAGAGGATTTTGCTATTCTTTATGGTGCTTTTTACGATGTATTGGCAATTTGCGGCTACGACTTTAATTCAAGTGATAATCATACGATACTTTATCTAAACATTTTTCAAAGATTAATTGATTACTTCAAGGACGGCAAAATAAATTTTGACGTAAAGGACGGTAATGTAAAACAAATAGACAATATTTTGGCTGAAAAATTAAAAGAAATCTACGAGATAAATAAGCTATTTTGCAAGATTAAAACAAGTCAAAATTTATACAATCTAAATGATGATGAAAAATTAATTTTTAAGAAATATGGATATTTAGTAAAAGTTGCCGTTTTTGTCACATCAATAGAAAAGTGTCCTAAAAATATGATTTTCTACGGTGCGCCTGGAACCGGCAAGACGAAATTCGTAAAAGACTGCCTTGATATTTTAGATCCAAACCGCGCTAGAACCGAGTGGGTACAGTTTCATAGCGGTTTTGAATACGAGGATTTTATAGACGGCATAAAACCGGTCGGCATACAAAACGGAAATTTAAATTTAGCTTTGACAAACGGCGTATTTAAAGAATTTTGCTTAAAAGCGGCGCAAAATAAAAAAGAAAATTTCTTTTTTATGGTCGATGAGATAAATAGAGCCGACATAGCAGCGGTATTTGGCGAGACATTATCACTTTTGGAGGAGAATTACCGAGGTGAAAGCATAAAGACTAAAAATTATACGCTTAGTAAGCAGGAGTTTTCTATACCAAGCAACATATATTTCATAGGTATGATGAACGATGTGGATAAGAGCATCGACTGCTTTGATCTGGCTCTTAGAAGGCGCTTTGCGTGGGTCTTGATGGAGTGTAATTATGAGGTTGTAGAAAATGCAACGGATGAAGCTTACAAGACAAAATGTGAAAGTTTAAATAACTACATCACCAGCGATCTCAAATATTTAGTCGAATACGAAGATGAAACTAGGGTAAAAATAAAATCCGTTCAGTCTTATAATGATGCCGAAAACAGAGATGATGCTTATAATAAATTATTCTCAAATGCATCTAACCAAGAAAAGGATAAGAAAAGATACGAAAAAACTAGTGGTTTAAATTTAGGTAGAGCTTATGAGATTGGGCATTCGTATTTTCTAAAAAAAGAAACGACGGATGAGAAAGAAATCTGGGCTAGGCATATAGAACCGATCTTACGTGAATATATCAGAACGCAGTTTGGCGACGGCGAAGTAGAGAAAAAGCTAGAGACAGCTAAGAAAATTTTCGTGGGCTAATGCGATGTTTGAAGATAATAGCCCCTGCGATAGCGTAACGCATCAAAAAGAAATCACCTTTGATGAGCTGGCAAAAGGCAAGACGGATGTAATCTTTTTAAACGGACGGCACGATAAATTTAAACCCAAGATAAAAGACGACAAAGATGCGCACTATATTTTAAGAAAGTGCGAGAATGGCGGTTTTAAATTCGGCAACTATATAGGCCGTTTTACCTTTGAGGGGCAAGAGTATGTCATAAACTCGCACTTTGGCAAAGAACTAGAAGCCGAGCTTTTAAAAACTATCGACTCGGCGTTTTTTAGCTCTGGCAGTAGCGTCGCCGAGATAAATGGCGAGATCCCTATGGACCACATCCTTTACGCCTCGTTTATCAGCCGCTTAAAGCTAGCCAAGCTAAGCGGCTTCCCAAGCGTTTATAAAAAGATTCTTTTTAGAGACTACGGCCTACACGGAAGCCTTGACGTTAAAAATTTCATCAAAAAAGATCAGCCCTTTACGGGTAAAATTTCAAGCTGCAAAAGCTCGCGAGTGCCTGACGAAGTGGTCGCAAGGGTGCTTTTAAAAGCTTACGATATCTTGGTTAGAAAAAACCCTAAATTCGCACTTTATGACAAAGAAATAAGGAATTTTTTGATAGCCAATGCTAACGGCGAGATGAAAAGTATCAGAGATATAGATGCGGCTTTGAACTCAAAATCCGTGATGAACGAGCTTTATAAAGACTACAAAATTGCTCTTCAAATCGCTAGGATTATCATTTTGCAAGATTCAAGATACACTAGCAAAAATGCCGTCAAAAATCTAAAATTTGGTTATTTACTGTATGCACCAAATCTCTTTGAGCTTTACGTTGAAAGTCTCATAAGAAGCGTATTAGGCGAATTTGGTGGTAAATTTAGGCTAGAAACTCAGTATAAAATTCCAGGCTCAAATTTGAGACCTGATTTTGCGATAAAAGATGAAGAAGGGAAAATTTTAGCTGTTTTGGATGCTAAATATAGGCATTTTTGTAATGCCAATTTAGGTGAAACTGATTGCAAGAATTTGCTACAAATAAAAAGATATACAAAGAAAGCTGGTTCAAACACCGGAATTCTAATCTATGCCAAAAGTAACGTCTTTAATGGGTTAGGAATCATAAGACATAGTTCTGAAAACAAAATTTTTATATTCAGTGTATTAAGAAATGATAATAAAACATTTGCTGACAAATTTAAAAAGTATCTTAAGAAGATTTTAGAAACTATAAAATAAAAGAGATAATGTGAAAAACATTATAAAGGTTGTAGCGTTTATGACTATAAGCTTGTTGGATGCAAAAGCTACTTTGTCCATAGAAGGATATATGGCAAAGATGTTCTTTTAAAAGAAAAAAGATGGCAACACTGTC
Source organism: Campylobacter concisus (assembly GCF_002165775.1). NCBI lineage: Bacteria > Pseudomonadati > Campylobacterota > Epsilonproteobacteria > Campylobacterales > Campylobacteraceae > Campylobacter > Campylobacter concisus. The sequence goes on from NZ_NDYP01000002.1 coordinate 120,398, forward strand.
TATGTGGCAAATGATGTACAAACAAGCTAGTAGAGGGTATACATAAAAGGACTCATTTAATCTATTTGGGTCAAATTTAAACTACGATCCGCTACTTTCAAAGTCTATACAAGCTAGAGTACTTTGAAACAAGCAAGTCAAAATAGGACTTAGATTTTTAAAAGAATGTAGGCTGTCTCTCTTGCATTAGAAAGCCTCGCAGAGCCCAAGGGTTTAGAGTTCTCTAAACCCATTTGGGCATTAAATGGTTAAAACCTACTCTTTTTAACAAAATACATATAATTAATAGTAATTAGATCATAGTTTTTGGAGAGTAAGATGTTTAAAGACCAACAAGCAAATATAACATTTGAACTAGCAAGTGAGCACCTGAATGCTCATAACAGTAGAGAAAACCGACCAAAATATCTCATGCCGGGATACTACTTAAATGAAAATTTTTGCGTATCTAAGCCAGTGGAGTATATAAGGCTAAACGAGCTTAGTTTTGATGAGCTGTGGCAAAAAAGAAGAGATGAGATGAAGAGTGAAGTGGTGCGTAATGGCAAAACAAAGCTGGTGGATATAGAAAGGGGCAAAAAACCACTCAAGCAAAACTGTCACTATGAGTGCGTCATAGGGCTAAATGAGCATACAAGTGTTTCAAGCCTGCTACGCTCCATAAAGGCAGTAGGAGAAATTTTAAACATAGAGCCCATAAATGTCTATATACATAGCGATGAGGGCCATCTTTTAAGAAAGCGTGATAGTAAAGAGATATATCCACTCTTTCGTGATGAAAATGGTAAGCTAGGTGGTACGTATGTGACTGATACAGACGGCAGAGCATACTACATACATATCAAAGAAAACAAAAAAGGCGAACAGTACTATGAAAAAGGAGCGGAGCTAAGATATGATGAGTTTGAGCCTATGTTTCAAAGGCATGCACACGTAGAGTGGAACACTCTAGTATCTAGCAGAAACCAGATGCAAAGGTTTAAAAGATACAGTGCTGATGCAAATTTAGATGCTAAGACTGTTTTTAAAAATGTATATAACACAAATGCTGAAATTTTAGGTATGAAAAAAGGCAGTGGCAACAGCAAACACAAAAAACTAAAAGAGTTTAGAGTGGCTAGTGAAAACGAAAAGCTAGCTAGTCAGATAGAAGAGCTAAAAAGTCTAGTAGAGCAAAAGGAAGCTCAGATGCAAAGCGCCTTTGAAACTGAGGTAAAGCAAAGGGATAAGATAAGAGAGCTGGCTATACAAAACGAAGGGCTGAAATCTGAGATAAAGGAGCGTATAGAACTATACGCTATGAAGTTACTTGAGCTACTAGATACTAAAGATGAGCTCGCACTAGCAAATGAAACACTTGCCGAGAAAGATATTGAGATAAAAAATTTAATAGATGAGATATCTTACAAAGATGAAGAGATAATGGCAGCTAGAGAAGAGATAGAACAAATAAAAGAGCAAATGCGTAATATAGAATACAAGCAAGAAGCAAGTATAAAACCTGCCAATACAAAAGGCAAAAGTCGTGAGGTGTATGAATTTGGGATGTGAAATTGACAATAAGTTATCAAATATGATAATATAGCCAACATGAAAGATCAATTATGGAAAATTACATTTTATGATAAGAGTGTTGAAGACGAGACACTATCTTTGCCAGATACGATACTAGCTAATTTACTTAGAGTACTTGAAATGGCAAAAGAGGTTGGACCAAATTTGGGTAGACCGCATAGTGCTCCTCTTGGAAATGGGCTATTTGAGTTTAGGGCAAAAGGCAAAGAAGGTATTGCAAGAAGTGTCTTTGTAAATGTTATAAATAAAGAAATAGTGATTTTGCATACGCTCATTAAAAAATCAGACACCATTCCTAAAAAAGATATGAAGATCATTATGCAAAGAGCAAAGGAGATAAAATGAGACCAACATTTGAGGACTTTAAAGAAAAAGCTCTAAAAAGAAGCGAGGTAAAAAAAGAATACGATAGGCTGGAGATTGAATTTGAGTTAAAACTAAAGCTTATAAAGATCAGAAAAGCTGCAAATCTAACTCAAGAGGAGATGGCTAGCAGGATGAATACTAGTAAAAGCAACATCTCAAGATTAGAGAGCCTAAACTCTAAAATTTCACCAACAATCTCTACTTTAAATGCCTATGCAAATGCTGCGGGATATAGGCTGGATGTAAATTTTGTGCAGTAAATTTTAGTGGCGTATAGGTTAGTGAAAGTATATAAAAATTTTTATGAAAGAATGTATGTGGAGGCTGATGTGTTTGGGTTTAGGGTACATTTGATATTTTATAAAATCTGTCCTGATTTAGGACAAAATTCTTCCAATAAAAATGTTATTTATAGTTTAATAAAAAGGGCTAGAGTGTGTTACATAGAATTTGGACTTTTGTTACAGAAAATAAGTAAAAATAAAGCTTTACAATGTATAATTGTAAAGTTCATAAAACACGTCTATATAAGCGTTTCTGAAAGGTTAAATGTGTATCAAAACGCCAAAATGGCGGAGTGTCCCTCTCTGTCCGCCACTGCTTATAAATAATCATAAATTTTTATTATCATTTCATATTATTTTTTGAATATCTTTATATAAATTTTTCGCGTTAGAAAATTGCTTACCTAGAAAAACTTAACTATAAGTTTGTAGATTTTAGACTGATGATTTTTTGTGAAATTTATAAGTAAAAATTTTATAGTGATCACACATTTTTAAAAAATTATGATTTTTTTGGTTATATTGTTGTTTCAAACTAATTAAAAATATCTTAAATTAAGTTTTTATTATAAAAAGTATTATATTTTACATGACTAATTATATTGACAATCAAAAAGCTATTTTTTTGATAAAAGCTCAGAATTCGCTTTTTACAAACTATTGACATTTGGAATTTATATATTTAATTAATATATTTTTTTCTTAAAAGATAAAATTTCTCATATAAAGTTATATCTTATAAAGATAGTATATAATCACGCAAAAATTTAAATAATACAAAAAATAATAAGGAGTAATCTTGGCTAAAGAAGCTGGAGTAGTAAAATTTATTAGTGGCAAGGCAGTTGCTATCGATCAAAACGGAAATGAGAGAGAGCTAAAAGTAGGTGACATCCTTTATATGGGAGAGAGCATCAAGACAAGTGATACCGCTGATAAAATAACAATCGTTTCAAATAATGGAAAAGAGATTACGATTGTAGGCAATGATACGCTTGCTTTAAATCAAAGCACCATAGGCGCGGAAGGTTTGGCAGATATTAGTGATTTGCAAAATGCTATTTTAAATGGTGGAGATCTAACAAAACTTGAAGAGACTGCTGCTGGTGGAAACACTGCTGCTGGTGGTGGAGATGGTGTTAGCCTAGGTGATGCTAAATTTGCTGAGGGCGGTCACTACTCAAACGTTAATGCAACATATAGAAATTTAAGTGATACAAACAGAGCTTTTGCATCATACGACAGCCCAATAAGCGGATACAATGGTGGAGATGATACTATAATCCCAAGCAATCCTCTTGTAACTTTTATAAGCGATCTTAATAACGATGGTACTTTAAGCAGGGTTGAGCATGCACGCGATACAAATTTAAACACATCAAAAGTTCTTATTACAATTCCAAATGATGGCACAGTAAGGGCCGGAGATATACTAAATATCACTATAACTAAGCCAGATGGTAATACTGAAAATAAAACAATTCCTATCACTCCAACTATCATAAGCAATGGTTATCAGTTTGATGCACCAATACAGACTGGCAAAATTTCAAAAGTTGATGCAACTATTACAAATTTTCAAGGAAATGTTAGTGGTAGAAGTGAAGATAGCGTAACTTCAAGTGGCTTTAGTGCTCCAGAGGTTAAATTTACAGAAGATAACAGCCCTGATAATAATCTATTAACATATACTGAAAATGCTAAAGATGGCAAATTAAATGAAACTCCAGTACTTATAACTGTAAAAGATGTGATTGTCGGAGATGTGCTTCACGTGACTTTAACAAAGCCTAATGGCACAACCGAGGTTAGAAATGTATCTATTGATCAAAACATAATAGATAATGGATATAAGATAGATAATATGCCAGTTGAGCACGGTAAGCCTTCAAAAGTAGAAGCTTATGTAGCAGATAGCACAAACACGATGAGAAGTGCAACTGCAAGCGACTCTACTACTCTTGATGTAAAACCGACTTTAACATTTACAGAGGATCAAGATAACAATGGCTATTTATATGATCCAGAAAATAGTCAAGACAATGACTTTAGAAGCACGACAGTAGAAATAACTCTACCAAAAGATGTAGTTATTGGCGATAAAATCGTTATAACTTATACCGATCCACTAACTAAGCAAGATACAACAAAAGAAATTTCTCTTACACAAGAGATGATTGATAGTCAAAAAGTAAATACCTCTCTTCCGATATTTCCAGATGTAAGAACATCAGCTAGTGTTCATGTGGTAGATAAAAACAATGTTCGAAAAAGTGAAGAGTCAGATCAAGATAGTGTAATGCCTATTGGCAGAAATTTAGAAATGACATTACCAGAAGAAAAGACTCTTCATGAAATTTCAAGACAAGAGAGTATGGATGAGCATGAAGTAAATGAGACAACAGCTCTTATAAGACTTCCGAATAAAATAGATAATGGTGACATAGTTACACTTACTATAAACGAGCCTACAAATGGAGTTTATACAAGAAATTTCACTATAAATATGAATGATAAAGGTGAGGTAACAAGTATAACAGAGATCGGCAATGGCGGACAAAATTTCCCATTGACAAAAGAGAGTTATAATCAATACTCATTTAAAGTACCAGGCTTTGATCTAAGAAATGGACAAGATACGACTATCAGAGCTAGCATCACAAACATGACACCAGGCAGACATACATCTATAAATGAGTCAGAAGTATCGGCTAGTTTAGAATATGTAAAAAAACCTGAAGTTATCTTTGGGGAGGCTAATGGCACTAGGAGCATGAGCAGAGAGCAAGCTATGAGTGATCATGATCTTAATAGCACAACAGTTACCATCAAGCTTTCTAAAAATGCAGTAAGTGGAGATAAACTAACTGTAACTATAAAAGAGCCAAATGAAGCTACTGCTAGAGAAATAAAATACACTATTGGAAAAGATAATAATGGTAAGTTCTTTGTAAAAGATAGCGATGGCAATAAAATAGATACAGAAACAGATGGTAGAAGCTTTAAAATTTCTGGTATTAAAACAGCAACTGGTCTAGAAACTAAAGTAACAGCTGAGATAAAAGATAAAGACGGTATTCAGCATGCAGAAGATACAAGCACAGTTACTATCTCAAATATAAACGATATGGCGGTATATTTCAAAGAGGATGCTGACCGTAACGTATCCTTAACGAGAGCAGAGAGCAAGGACGCAGATGGCGACCTACATAAAACGACAGTAGTAGTAAAAGTGCCAAATAACGTTATAGTTGGTGATATGGTAACTGTAAAAATAGATAATGGCACTTCACCTAAAACTTATAAGGTTACAGGTAGAGACCCAAGCGGTAAAATCATGCTAGAAGATACTTCTACTCATGCTTCTATAACTGCAAGTGATAAAAATGAGATAGAAATTCCTGGCGTAGAGATCATTGCTGGCAAGACCATTAATGTAACCGCAGAGACCACCGATGCAAGCGGTGGTAAAAAAGCTGAAGCACAAAATCATAATACTCTTGAAAAGCTTCATGAAGATATGGAGATAACTTTTGAAAAAGATACCGATAATGATGGCATTTTGGGTAGTGCAGAGGCAACTGGAGCGACTACTATAGCAACTATCAAGCTTCCTTCAAATTTTGTTTTAGGTGATAAATTAATAGTAGAGTCACATAACGAAGATACACCAAACAATAAAACAACTAAGACATACGAGATAGTAAAAGATAATAACGGCAAATTGATAGCCAAAAATGGTAGTGAAGAGCTTGATATTACCGATGATGCTGACGGCAATAAGGTGGTCAAATATACACTTGGCTTAACAGAAGATCATAAGACTATCATTAATGCTAAGGTTACTGATAATACTGGCGCTGATAAGGTTGAGACAAATAGCGATATTACGCTTGATGCTCAAGGTAGCGGCTCTGGAACAGGCTTTAGGCTATTTATTGATGAGGATAAAGATAGAAACGGAGTTCTAAGTAGAGATGAAGCTATGAAGGATGGAAAATTAAATACCACTTCGGCGACACTTCAAATCCCAACCACTGTAAATAGTGGCGATATTATAAAAGTCAAGGTAAATGGTGGAGCAGAGAAAACTTATACCGTTGCTTCAAATGATGGTGCAAACGTTACCATAAAAGATGCAGGTGGCAGCCTTGTCGCACTTGAGCCAGGAAATAAACTAAAAATTTCTAATGTTCATATAGATAAAGATCATCCAGCAGTGGTTGAAGCTACTATAAATGGAGTAACAAAGACAGCTAAAGCTACACTGGAGTCAGTAGATACTAAAAATTTAAAGATTGAATTTGTTGAAGATAATGCAAGTAGAGACAATGTAATAGACAGAGATGAAGCTATTTTGGACAATGATATAAAAAAGACAATTATAAGCGTTCAGGTGCCGCATAATGTCACAAATGGCGATAAGGTAGCAGTAACAATAAAAGAGCCTCAAGCTAATGGTACAACAGGGTCTAGAACCATAACTTATACAGTTTCAAAAACTGCTAATGGTAAAATTTCATTAACAGATGATAGTGACACTACTCATACTCCACATGAACTAGAAAATAACACTATAAAAATTCCTGGTGTTGCTATGCTTCCAGGTCGCGAAACTAGTGCAGTAGCTACTATAACAAATGGTGCTGAGACTACAACTAGTAGCGAAGCAAAAGCTAAACTTGCACCTTTAAGTGAAGCAGGATTAAGTGTAAGCATAGTTGCTGACAAAAATGACAATGGCATTATCTCAAGAGATGAGTCAGGTAGTAAAATTTCAAAGGTTTATGTTTCTATCCCAGGAAGTGTTATAGCTGGTGATAAGATAGATGTCAAGATAACAAATCCTAATGGGTCTATCTTAACTAAACATTATGAAGTTATGGGAAAAGATGTAAATGGAAAAATTAAACTTAAAAATTTAGATGATGGTTCTCAACAAACGCTTGATAGAGATAATCCACTTGAACTTGATGCTACTATCGCAGTTGATAAAGAAACAAAAGCTGAAGTTACCCTAACTGACACATTTGGTGAGAGCAAAACAGTAAGCGATACGGCACATGCTGAAATCGATGCTATAAGAGGCATCATGTTTAATAAAGATATAAAAACCTCAGAAAGCGGTGAGAGATCTACTACGGTTAAAGTTTATCTTAATGAAGATGCTAGAGATGGAGATACGGTAGAGCTTAAGTACACTGATCCAGACAACCATGCATTAACTAAGACCGCAACATATACTCTATCAGCTGCAGATATAGCAAAAGGCACATTTGACCAAGAGCTTGATATCAATGCAAGATCAGCCTATGATCTAAATGTTAAAGCCTCACTTAAAACTTCAGATGGCTTAGAGTCTAAATCTTATGAGCCTTATAAACCACTTCATATAGGCGTTGAAAACTATACGGTTAAATTTGACGCAAGTAAAGATATGAAAGGTGGCGAAGGTCATGATACCTTGGTGTTTGATAAGCAAATAGTTGATCTTAGAGGCATTGCTAATCTTGATTCAAAAGTGGAAAGCTTTGAAAACCTTGAGCTTAAAGGAGAAACAAAGATCAAATTTAATGCACAAAATATCCTTGATATCACTGATAATCCTGACACGGTGCTTAAGATAAAAGGTGGTGATGTTGATGCTAATGGCAATAAAATCACAAAAGTTGATCTAGTTCATAAATGGACCGCAGATCATTCATATGATACTGCTGGATTTAAAGGCTACTCAAGCATTGATCAAATAAATGGAAAAACTATCCATATCCAAATAGACGATAAAATCCAAACCGATCTTTAATCCCCAAAATGAGTGCGTAAATTCGCACTCATTCCAAACTCAAACTCACATTATTTTTTAAGTCTTGTTTTACTAATATTTGCTCCTTAAAGGAGAAAATATGAAAAATTTAATAGCCGTTATTATAGTTATTGCTGCACTTGCTTTTGGTGCTTTTAAGTATATAAATTCATTTGTTGCGCTTGATGAAAATGTAAATGCAAAGTGGTCACAGGTGTTAAATCAATATAAAAGAAGAGCCGAGCTTGTACCAAATTTGGTTGAAACTGTAAAAGGCTACGCAGCTCATGAGCAAAAAATTTTTGAAGATGTGGCAAATGCTAGAAGCAAGAGCATGCAAGTAAGCGTTGATGCAAGTGGTCTTAGCGATGAAGCTAAGATGAAAGAATTTATGACAGCACAAAGCTCATTTGGCTTGGCGCTTGGCAGGCTTATGGCAGTTAGTGAGAACTATCCAGAGCTAAAAGCAAATCAAAATTTCTTATCTCTTCAGAGTCAGCTTGAAGGTACGCAAAACCGCATAAGTGTAGCAATGCATGATTATATCGAAGCTGTAAAAGAATATAACGTAGCCCTTAGAAGCTTTCCAAATAAATTTATAGCAAGTGCTTTTTATCCTGAGCTAAAGCCAAAACAAAATCTTGAAATAAGCAACGAAGAGAAGATAAATCCAAAAGTTTCATTTGAGAAATGATGAAGAAAATTTTTGCTTTTTTATTTTTTACATTTTGCTTTTGTTTTGCCATAAATTTTAACGAGCAGATAAATGACGAGGCTCAAATTTTCTCTAAAAATGAGAAAGCTGAGCTTTTAAGCTTAGTGCAAAATTACGAGCAAAATAGCACGACGCAAATTGCTATCGTGACGCTTAAATCACTAGAAAATAAAAGCATAGAAGAGATCTCTCTTGAGATAGCTAGAGGCTACAAGCTGGGACAAAAACAAAGCAGTAATGGAGTGCTTTTAATAATCGCTCCAAACGAGAGAAAAGTACGTATAGAAGTTGGTTATGGGCTTGAAGGCGTACTAACCGACGCTATATCAAGCCAGATCATAAATGATGTGATAGTGCCTAAATTTAAGCAAGGAGATATGGGCGGTGGCGTGATAGATGGCATAAGAGCCATCATAAAAGTGGCTAGTGGCGAAGAATTTGAAAGTGTGAGTGATGATGAAGAGATACCATTTGGAATAGTTGCCTTTTTTGCTGGCATGATCTCGTGTTTTGTCTCTGGCTTTTTAGGTAAATTTTTTATGCGAATTGGCTTTAGTGCGTGTTTTGCAGGGCTTACATCTACGGTATTTGAGCAATTTTTTGGCGTAAAAAATTACTTCATTGTCTTTGCCATTGTATTTGTAATATTTTTTATTATTTTAAAAAATGCCTTTAAAAAAAATACTCAAAGCAAAAATACACACAGTGACTTTAGGCGCGATAGATCAGACTCAAATAGTAGTGGCAGCGGCCATTCAAGCAGTTCAAGAGGTGGTAGCTTTAGTGGCGGCGGAGGCGGTTTTGGCGGAGGTGGAGCAAGTGGCAGTTGGTAAAATTTCATCAAAGATTAGCTTGTAAAGCTCAAACCCTTTAAAATATATAAAAACTTAGGAGCAAAGATGCTAGCTGGCGAGCTACTTAAAAGCCATTTTGCTAAATTTGATCTAGTGACGGTGCTTAGTAAATTTTTAGAGCAAAGTCATTTTGATAAAGAAAAATTTGATCTGCTTAAACAAAATAACTTTAAAATTTTAGATAAAAATATAAAACAAGAGATAGTTGGGACTGCTGGCTTTAAAGAGTTTTTTGATAAGAAATTTCAGAGCTTTTTATGTGAGCTTATGCAAAGTAAAGTTTTAATTGTTTCTGGCAAAGAGTATAAATTTAGCGAGATTGAAATTTATACTTGTTTTGACGCAAATACCTACAAAAGGCAGTGTGAAGCTGGAGAGATTTACTTTCATAACTTTGGCTTTGACATATCTTTTAAAAGCGAGCCATCGCTTTATGGTGGCGTTTTAGTAAGAAGCCTAAAGCCTTCAAATGGGCAAAATTTTATCTTTGGGCCAAGAAAATGTGCCTTGCATATCTTAAATAGCAAAATGAGCAATTTAAACTTTGATCTAGAAGAGGCTAATTTTAGAAAAGATGAGATTACTTTTACGTCACGTATTAGATCATTTGGCGATGAAAATCAGCAAAAAAATGATCGTCTTAGAGCATTTACTGCTGAGTTTGAAAAAGCCTTAGAGTGCGATGAAAATTATAAAAAGAGATTAAATGTCTATAAAAAGGGGTGAAATTTATCTTTTTATCAGCTTTTGCGGTGAGGAATTTAGCCAAAAAATGTTAGATAAAAAAGATCGCAGAAGAGTAAAAAAATACCCAAATTTAATAAAACAAAACTCATTTAAAATATCTCGCTACTTAAAATTTAAAGCAAAGATGAGAGGTAGAATCTGTTTTTCTCATAAAGAAAATATCGCAGTTTTAGCCATTTCAAAAGAAAAGATCGGAGTCGATGTAGAAGAGCTAAAGCAGAGAAATTTTGACGCAGTAGCTAGCTTTTGCTTTACAAAAGAAGAGAGCAAAAATTTGGCAAATGCAAAAGATAAAACGCAAAAATTTTATGAAATTTATACCGCAAAAGAGGCGATTTTAAAGCTTAAAAATTTATCGTTTAGCGATCTTGGTACTACCAGCTACGATGAAATGGCAAAAAAATACTTAATTATTAATAATTCATTTATTATTTGCCTTGCATTTAAGCAATGCAAAGATATAATTATTAAACTTTTGTAATTTTTAACATTAAAAGGTAAAGATTGCTTATAAAAAAAATAGTCATGATCCTTGCTATTTCGCTTTTTGCTCTTGGATGTGCAAAGAAATTTGATACGCCACAGATGGCAGATTTTGACTTAAAAACATTTAAGGTAAGCTCATCAAAAGGTCTACTTTTGCTTTACGTGCAAAATAGCGAGAACGAGTATAAATTTAGCCTTGTAAACGCACTTGGCGCGCCAGAAGCCAGGCGAGTTTTAAAAGATGGTAGCTTTAAAAATTTAGGTTTTTTGCCACCAAATAGCGCCTACAATGAACTTTTTATAAAAGTGCTAGAGATGATAAAAGATGAAAAAAATGAGCAAAAATTTATGATAGATGATCAATATTATAAGGTAGAAAGTGTTGATCTACATTAGCAAACCAGCCATTATTAGTGCAGCAGGGAGCAGTAGTGATGAGAATTTGAGCTCGCTTTTAAGTGGAAAGAGATTTCTAGGCCTTAGCAGTGAGTTTCATCCTGAGAATAAATTTTTAGTAGCGAAATTTGATAAGGCACTGCCAGAGTTTGCCAAGAACACAAAAGAACACTTCAAAACAAGAACCAATGCTTTGCTTCTAAACACGCTTCTTGAGCTTGACGATGAGATAAAAAAGGCTATCAAAAAATTTGGTAAGAGCCGTGTAGGTGTTATTTTAGGCACTACAACGAGCGGAATTGAAGAAAATTTTTGGACTTTTAAAGAGTATATAAAAACTGAAGTTTTTGATAAAAGCAAGTTTGGCATAGATAGAAACTGTCTTGCAAATGTGACCGAATTTGTGAGCGAATTTTATGGACTAGAAGGTCCAAGTTTTTGTGTTTCAACTGCCTGTACTTCTGGTGTTAAGGCGATTATTGAGGCACAAAGACTAATAAAAAGCGATATTTGCGATGCGGTTATATGCGGTGGCGTCGATAGTTTAAACACCTTAACCATAAATGGCTTTAACTCACTTAGCATTTTAAGCCAAAAACCAAGCGAACCCTTTTCTAAAAATAGAGAGGGCATAAACATAGGCGAGGGAGCTGGGCTGTTTTTGCTGAGCCGTGATGAAATTTCAAACGTCGTTGTTGCTGGCTCAGCCTCAAACTGCGACGCTTTTCATATGACTCAGCCTGATTTTAATGCTAAAATGGCAATTTCTTGTATAGAAGAAGCTTTAAAAAAAGCTGGCATGAGTGGCGTGGATTATGTAAATTTGCATGGCACCGGTACGCAAGCAAATGACAAAATGGAGGCAAAAGCTGTAAATTTAACGCTTGGCTTTGCATATGCTAGCTCGTTAAAGCCGCAGATCGGACACACGCTAGGAGCTGCTGGAGCCATCGAGAGCGCCATTTGCGTGATGCTTTGCATGCAAGAAAATAGCGCCTTGCCACCGCATGTTTATGACGGAGCTTACGATGAGGAGCTCGAGCGTCTAAATTTAGTAAAAAGTTGCACGAAATTTGACGTAAAGACGGCGATGTCACTATCTTTTGCATTTGGCGGAGATAACGCCGCAATAATTTTTAAAAGAGTGAGATGATGATAAGTGATTATTTGCCGCACAGTAGCGCCATAACCCTGATCGATGAAATTTTGGAATTTACGCCTTGTGAGAGCATCAAAGTAAGAAGCGTGATAAATGATCAAAATCCATTTTTAGAAGATGGGAAATTTCATACACAAAAGGCTATCGAAATGATGGCTCAAAGCCTAGGGATCTATGACTCAAAGATGCGTGAACTGCGCGGCGAAAAGGCGATATTTGGCTTTTTGCTTGGAAGTAGGAAATTTGAAATTTTTAGGCCGTATTTTAAAGTGGACGATGAGATAGTGATCATCTCAAACTGCTCGATCCAAGATGAGAGTGGATTTGGCGTTTATGACAGTGAGCTTTTTGTAAACGGCGAGCTTGGCGCAAGGGCGGTTTTAAATGTGATGAGCCCTGATGAAGAATTTGTAAAAAAGGCACTTAGTGAGTAAGAGAGTATTGATAACTGGATCAAGCAGGGGCATAGGAGCTAGCATCGCTAAATGCCTAGCTAGCGAGTACGAAGTGGTGCTTCATGCAAGAAGTAAGAGCGATGAGCTTTTAAAGATGGCTAGTGAGCTTGGGGCTAAATTTTTGATATTTGACGTGGCTGACACCGCTGCAGCAAAAGAGGCGATAGAGGCCGACATGGAGGCAAATGGCGTTTACTATGGCGTCGTTTTAAATGCTGGCATAACAAGAGATAACACCTTTGTCGGTCTTAGCGATGAAGAGTGGTTTGACGTGATAGATGTAAATTTAAATGGCTTTTATAACGTGCTAAGGCCAACTTTGATGCCGATGATAAGGGCTAGAAAGCCAGCTAGGATAGTGACACTAAGCTCTGTTTCAGGGGTTATTGGCAACAGAGGTCAGGTAAACTACTCGGCTAGCAAAGCTGGCATCATAGGAGCTAGCAAAGCCCTTGCAGTTGAGCTTGCAAGTAGAGGCATAACAGTAAACTGCGTGGCCCCAGGGCTTATAAAGACAGATATGAGTGAAGAAATTTTAAATAGCGACTTTTTAGATGAGGTGCTAAAAGCCATACCTGCAAAAAGAGCTGGCGAGGCCAGCGAGGTGGCATGGCTGGTAAAATTTCTACTAAGCAGTGATGCTAGCTATATCACAAGGCAGGTCATCGGCGTAAATGGAGGACTTTGCTAATGCGTGTATTTGTCACAGGTATCGGCACTGTCAGTGCTTTTGGCAATAGCTGGGAGGAGATGAGGGCTAAATTTCTTGAAGGCAAAAATGCCGTCAGATATATGAGCGAGTGGGATGGCTATAAGGATCTAAACACGCGCCTAGCAGCGCCTATCATAGACTACAAACACCCACAGGAGTGGGACAGAAAACAGTTAAGAAGTCTTGGTAAGGTCTCGTGTTATAGCGTACATGCGGCTGGACTTGCTTTAAAAGACGCTGGCTTGCTAAAGGGCGAAGCTTTGATGGCTACAAATTTAGACCCAAGTGTGCAAGATGGCAGGATGGGCGTAGCAAGTGGCTCAAGCACTGGCAGCACGGACTCCATCCTTGATATGGCAAAACTAGTTTTGGACATGGATAGTGGTTTTAACGCAAATACTTACATAAAAATGATGCCTCACACCACAGCGGCAAATATTGCACTATTTTACTCACTAAAAGGCCGCATCATCCCTACATCTTCGGCATGCACAAGCGGTTCGCACGCCATTGGCTACGCATACGAGAGCATAAAAAATGGCAGCATAGATATGATGCTAGCTGGTGGAGCTGAGGAGCTTTGCGTGAGCGAGGCGTACGTCTTTGACAAGCTTTACGCGACTAGTGTCAAAAACAGCACGCCAAATTTGAGCCCAACGCCATTTGAAAAAGATAGAGATGGCTTGGTGCTTGGCGAGGGGGCTGGATTTTTAGTGCTTGAAAGTGAAGAGAACGCCTTAAAAAGAGGAGCTAAAATTTACGCTGAGGTTGTTGGATTTGGCTCGACGTGTGATGGCACGCACATCACTAGGCCACAAAGTGCGACAATGAAAGCGGCGATGAGTCTAGCGCTTCGTGACGCAAATTTAGAGCCAAAAAGCATAGGTTACGTAAATGCTCATGCGACTGCGACAAAACATGGCGATATAGCTGAAAGCATCGCCACAAATGAGCTTTTTGGAGAGGATATCGCCATTAGCTCGCTTAAAAGTTATCTTGGTCACACGCTTGGAGCTTGCGGCGGACTGGAGGCGATCGCTTCTATCATGATGATGAGAGAAGAGCTATTTTTTCCAACTATAAATTTAAACGTGATCGATCCAGAGTGTGCAAAGCTAAACTATTTAAAAGAGCCAACCCCGATAAAAACGGACTTTGTGATGAGCAATAACTTTGCATTTGGTGGTGTAAATACATCTTTGATATTTAAAAGAGTTAAAAACATTTTTTAAAAAGGATAAACATGAAAAAATTAGTTTCATTAGTTGCCATTTTGGCATTTGCTACAAGTCTTAATGCAAGAGATGATGTGAAATATCACTCACTTGATTTCCTAAATGGCCCAAAAGCTAAAAATTTCTTACTTCCAAATGTAAGTATCAGCTTTGGCACAGGCTATAGCGGTCAGGTAATCGTAAAAGATCTAACATCAAATAAAAAGACAAATGGTTTTAATAAAAGTGATGAAGAGGCATGCCAAATTGCACTTCTTTCGGCTTTAAAGACTTTCCAAGAAAGAGCATTAAAAGAAGGCGGCACAAAGGTTGTAAATCTAACTGGCTACTACAAAAAACAGCCATTTAACTCAAAAACTCAGTTTCAATGTGGAAGCGGCGCTTTGATGTCTGGCGTTACTCTAAAAGGTGATATCGCGAAATAATGAAATTTCAGGTAGATTTTTTTGATGCGATAGCTTATGGCGATGTCGGCGAGGATCTAGCTAGATATAAAAAAGAATTTGATCTAGCAAAGATCCCACCGATTCAAAGAAGAAGATTGAGTAGTGCTGCAAAGTGCGCTTTTAGCTTGCTTGGTGGTTTTGACGAGCTTGATATGCCAGTTATTTTTAGCTCATATGAAGGAGAGATAAATCGCTGCTTTGAGCTAGAGACTACACTGGCAAAAGCTGAGCCTGTTTCGCCTACATCGTTTTCACTTTCTGTGCATAACGCTATCTCGTCACTTCTTAGCATAGAAGCTAAAAATCACAATGAAATTCTTGCCATATCGTCATTTAGTCCAGTTGAAGATGCCTTGCAAGCGGCATTTTTAAGACTAAATGATGGATATGAAAAGGTGCTAATACTTGCCTATCATGAGTCGATAAAGCAGAGTTATTTTGATGAGAAAAAGCCGTCATTTATGCTCGCTCTTGTTGTCTCAATGGCAAAAGATGAGAGAGTTTTAACTCTAAAAAGAGCTAAAAAAGAAAAAGAAATTTGCGAGAATTTATTACAAAACTTTATTGTAAATTTTGATCCAAAAATATCAAAAAGCTGGCAAAGTTGTAGTTATTCTTCATCTTGGAATTTTAGCTATGAGCCTTAAAATTTTAAGAGCTGGATTTTTATTTTTCCTTTTTGCGATCATTTGCATAAGCGGAGATTTACTGCTTGTGCCAGTGGTGCTTTTGAGGCTAAATAAATTTAAATTTATACAAAATTTATGCCGTGATCTAGTTAGAATTTCTTGGGGATTTTTTATAAAAGTTACTAAAATTTGTGGGCATCTGGACTATAAATTTGAGCTTGGTGAGCTAAATGGCGGATCAAATTTAGTCATAGCAAACCACCCTTCGCTTCTTGATGTGGTCTTTTTGATCTCAAGATTTAAAAGGATAAACTGCATCGTAAAGGGCGAGCTTGGTAAAAATATATTTTTATTTGCTGCAATTAGAGCGTGCAACTATATACCAAACACAAATAATGAGGAATTTTTACAAAAAAGCGTAGAAGTTTTAAAAAGTGGTGAAAATTTATTAATTTTCCCAGAAGGCACACGTACGAAAGATAAAATTATTTTTCATAAGGCAGCTGCTCACATAGGTGTAAAAGGCGCTAAAAATATTGTATGTATCGGCATCAATATGCATCCAAGAAGTCTTAGAAAAAATGAACCATGGTACAAAATACCAGATGAAAAGATAAAATATCATTTTAAAGAGATGAAAAATTTTGATGTTGATATGTTTTTACAGGATAGGCCAAGTCCGGTAAGGGCTAGGGCAATGCATGATGAGATAAGTAAAATTTATAAGGAGGAATTTGGTGAAAGAGCTAGTTAATGAGATAAAAGAGTTGATCATCACAAGCTTAAATTTAGAGGATATGAAGCCAAGCGATATTGATGAGAATGCGCCACTTTTTAATGATGGTCTTGGGCTTGATAGCGTTGATGCTTTAGAGCTTGGGCTTGCGGTGCAGAAAAAATATGGCCTTGTGCTTGACTCAAAGAGTGCAAATCTAAAAGAAATATTTTTTAGCGTATCTTCTCTTGCAAAATACATTTACGAAAATAGGAAATAACGATGAGTGAAAAAGAAATTTTTGAAATTTTAAAGAAAGCCTTGATCGATCTTTTTGAGATAGATGAGAGCAAGATAAAGCCAGAGACTAGGATATATGAGGATTTGCAGATTGATAGCATTGACGCTATTGATATGATTGACTACATCAAACGTCAAACCGGACATAGGCTGATGCCAGAGGATTTTAAAAACGTAAAAACGCTTGATGATATCGTAAAAGCCGTAGCAAAGAAATTTGAAGCATAAGATAGTAAAAGTAGCGCTAGTTTTGATAAGTATTGCTTACCCTTTAGTGCTATTTTTCTGGCAAGAAAATGCCACTTTTATATTTGGTGTTTTATGTGTGCTTTGGGGGCTTAGAGCCTATTTTGAAAGTGGCAGGAAAAGGCAGGTTTGCTTATCGGCTGGGACATTTTTTGCTATTTGCGCTATTTTTAGAAGTGTAAATTTAGCACTTTTATATCCAAGTATCGTAAGCCTTGGCTTTTTGGCTCTCTTTTTTTACAGCTTAAGGGGCGAGGCGATCATAACCAAAATCGCTAGATTAAAAGAGAAAAATATAGATGAAAAGGTCGTTAGCTACACAAGAGAGTTAACAAAAATTTGGTGCTTATTTTTTATATTTAATGCAGTTGTTGCCTTTGCTTTATCGTGTTTTGAAAATAAAATTTATTGGAGTATTTACTGCTCCTTTATCTCTTATATTTTGATGGGATTTTTGTTTTTTGGAGAAATTTTATATCGTAAAGTTTTTATTTTAAAGAGGAAAGATGGAGTTTGAAAATAGTCTAAAAGACTTTAAATTTGTTGATATTGATAAAAATTTATACTCACAAGTTGTTATTTTTGGGGCAAATTTAAAAGAGTATGGCCTAGGTGAGGTAGAGATCTATCTAAGCGAAACTTTTGACTTTTGTGTAGCCTTTTTTGGAGTACTTGCGATCGGCGTGAGACCGATTTTGCTTGCAAAGCCTATTTTTAGTAGTGATAAATTTAATATCAATGATGAAAATTTCAAGAATTTTTTGGCTCCAGCTAGAAATATAGAGCCAAAATTTGATATAAACTCTACTTTTTTTCTTCAGACTTCGGGCTCGACTGGAAATAGCAAAAATATCCCAAAAAGACTTGGTGCAATGATAGAAGAAGGGCTATTTTTAAAAGAAGAACTTGGATTTAATGAAAGTGATACATTTTTTTCAAGCGTTTCGCATCAGCATATGTTTGGTCTTACTTTTAAGGTATTTTTGCCCATCATTTCTGGTGCAAAGGTTGTTAGTAGGGAGCTAAATTACCCAGAGGCGATCTTTGAGTTAGAGCTTGAAAATTTAAGTTTCATAACAAGCCCAGTTTTGCTTCAAACGCTAATTTCTAGTCCAAGAGCAGCTGAAATTTCAGGACTAAAAAACATAATCTGTGCTGGCTCGGCACTAAAGAGTGAGCTAAGAGCTAGCATATCAAAACTAAGCAAAACACGCATTATTGACATCTATGGTAGCACCGAAACTGGTGCAGTGGCTAGAAATTTAGGCGATGAACTTTTACTTTTTAGTAAGGTAAAGGCAGGTATTAGCGAGGACGAGGCATTAAACGTGAGCTCGCCATGGTGTGAGTTTTTCCAAACTAGCGACTGGGCACAGATAAATGGCAGCAAGCTCACGCTAAAAGGTAGGATCGATAGGATAGTCAAGCTAAATGATAAAAGGGTCAATCTAATAAGCATCGAAAATAAGATGTTTGAAAGTGGCCTTTTAAAAGACTGCTACTGTGATACGCATCCAAAATTTAAGCGTCTGGCCGCACTTTTAGAGCTTAGTGAAGAGGGTGTGAAGCTCTTTAGAAATAGCGGTAAAAAGGGCGTTGTAGCAAGGCTAAATGAGCTTTTAAGGCCTGAGTTTAAAAATAGTGTTAGGTATTTTAAAATCGTTAGCTCGCTTTGTAAAAACGCTCAAGGGAAATTTCTAAAAGCAAATTTTAAAGAGCTTTTGGAGAAAAACGAGGAGCTTGTTTGGGAAAAAAGTAGCGAGAATGGCATTTATAAATTTAAGATAAAACTTAGCCCAGCACTTGGCATTTTTACTGAGCATTTTCCAAATTTACCGCTGCTACCTGGCTTTGTGCAGCTTGATTTTGTATTTAAATTTGCAAGAGAGCTTGGCGCAGAAATAGGCGATCAGTGCGTGGTGGAGAATCTGAAATTTTTAAAATTTGTAAGGCCAAATGACGAGCTTTGTATAGAAATTTCGCAAAAAGATGAGAAGGTTTACTTTGAGATATTTTGTAATGGCACTAGAAGCAGCGTTGGCAGGATAAAGCTGGGCTTATGAAGACGCTCTTTCTCATACCATTTTATAACCATCCAGAGAAGATTAAAGACCTTTGCGAGGCGCTTGCAAGATATAATCTACACATTTTAATAGTCGATGATGGCTCAAACGAGACTTCAAAAAAAGCTTTGCAAAATTTGAGCGGATTTGGCGTAGAAATTTTGACAAGAGAGCAAAACGGCGGCAAGGGAGCTGCACTAAAAGATGGCTTTAGACACGCTGTGCAAAATGGCTACACGCATGCGTTTCAGATCGACGCTGACTTTCAGCATGATATAAGCGAGGTGGCAGAGTTTTTAGAGCTTAGCAAAAAGTATCCACACGATATGATAATGGCTGATCCGATTTATGGCGAGGACGCGCCAAAGTCTAGATTTTATGGTAGAAAGATCACAAATTTTTGGGTCAAGGTAAACACCTTAAACACCAACATAAAAGATGCGATGTGTGGCTTTAGAATTTATCCGCTAAAAGAGCTTGAAAGCGCGATCGCTCATAGTGGCTCAAATAGGATGGAATTTGACATGGAAATCCTAGTAAATGCTGTGAGAGCAGGCATTGGACTAAAGTGGATACCGTTAAAGGTAAGATATGAAAAAGGTGGAATTTCTCACTTTAAAATGCTAAAAGATAACATGCTAATAAGCCTTATGCATGCAAAATATTTTTTTAGTTTAGTTCCATTTTTGCTAGGTAAAGCCTTTAAGAGGCAAAAATACGCATGGTGGCAAAAAGGCGAAAGATCAAATGAATTTTTCTTAAGGGTGAGCTTGTTTTTAACCAAGAATTTGCCTATTTTTCTTATAAAACCTATCGTTATGATCGTCGTTTGTTTTTATTGTATTTTTTCAAAAATAGAGAGAAAAAATATAAGAGAATTTTTGCAAAATGTAGAGAAATTTAGTGGTAAAAAGCCGGTTACTGGTGTTTTTAGAAATTTTTATGATTTTGGTATAGCTATTTGCGATAAATTTCGTATTTGGCAAAATGGTGTGCTCGAAAATGAACTAGATATTGACGAACTCATGTGGATAAAAGAAGAGTTTGAGGCATCAAAGCGTGGCAGAATTTTGCTAACAAGCCATCTAGGAAATGTAGAAATTTGCAAGACACTTTCGCTTAGATCGCCAAGTTTTCGTATGATCATCTTGGTTTATAGCAAGGGAAATGAAAATTTTTATAAAATTTTAGAGCAGATAAGTAAGGGGCAGATCAAGCTAATAAGCGTAGAAAACCTCGATGCAGCAGCTATGCTTGAGCTAAAAGAGGCGGTAGAAAACGGCGTAAATATCGGCATAATGGGCGATAGAACCCCAGTAAATGGCGATAAATTTGTTGAGGTTAGCTTTCTTGGCAAGATGGCTAAATTTAACTATGGCCCATACTTATTAGCTGGCATTTTGGGTGTAAAAATGAGCACGCTTTGGTGCGTGAAAAATGGCGATAAATTTAGTATCGAGCTAAGTGATATCGCAGATGAGATAAAACTAGGTCGCGACCGTAAGGCAAGCGTCATGCCATACGTGCAAAGCTATGTAAAACAGCTCGAGGATCACGCTTGCAAGAACCCATCGCAGTGGTTTAATTTTTTTGATTTTTGGAGATAAATTTGGAAATTTCACACGTTAGCACATTTAAAGTGGCGTTTTTTGACGTTGATAGCATGGAGGTGATGTGGCATGGCAACTACGTCAAGTACCTAGAAATGGCGCGCTGCGAGCTACTTGATAAGCTAGGGTACAACTACATCGCTATGAAAAAAGATGGTTACGCCTTTCCTATCGTAAAACTTGACGTAAAGTACGTGCGCCCAGCCTTTTTTAACGACGTCATAAAGGTCACGACGACGCTTAGCGAGTGCGAAACGTTTTTGAAATTTCACTATCTTATAGAAAATGAAAAGGGCGAAAAACTAAGCGAGGCAAATACTGCGCAAGCCGTCATCGATATGAAGAGCTTACAAACTTGCTTTGAGATGCCAGAGGCGCTAAAAAAGGCGATCGAAGCTTACACTAAAAAGGAAAATTTATGAAAAATGTAGCTCTTTTTTTAGCCATTTTTATATCTTGCTTTGGCTATGAACTAAGCGAGCTTAAAAATATAGTAAAAACAGATGGCGTAAGCGGAAATTTCACGCAGACAAAGAGCCTGGCTGGCTTTAATAAAAACATAAAAAGCACAGGCGAGTTTAAGCTAGAAAAGAGCGGTCTTTACTGGGATACGCTAGAGCCAGTCTTCTCAAAGGTTTTTATAAATAAAGATGGCATTTTTAAAAACGAAAATGGCAAGCTTGAAAAGACAACGGCAAATTTTGATGAAAAGCTCTTTCTTGCTATCATCAGCCTAGATGAGAGCGAGCTTAGAAAAGAATTTGATATAAAAACAAGCGGCAGCTTAAAGGAGTGGAGCATAGAGTTAAGCCCTAAAAATTTACTCTTTAAACAAATTTTTAAAAGCATAAAGATAAGCGGCGATGAGGCGGTAAAAAAGATCGAGCTTGACGAGATAAGCGGCGATAAAACGATAAATGAGTTTAGTCTAAAATGAAAAAACTAGCCACGATCTTGGCTTTTATCTTTGTTTTTTTAGCCTCGCTTGGATATTCGCTTGCGAGCCTAAAAAACGTCCAAACCGACATCTTTTCGCTGATAAATTTTAAAGACGCCAAAGAGGCAAAGGTGCTAAAAGAGGTGCAAGATGAGATGGTGTCAAATTTTTTAGTGCTGGTAAATTCTAAAGAGCTGGCCAAAAATGTGCAAAATTTAGCTCTTAAAAGTTCGCTTTTTAAGAGCTTTGAGGTGAACATTGACGTAAATTTAAATGATATAAAAAACGACATCAACCGCTCAAAGATCGCGCTTTTAAGTAGGGCTGATCTAGAACTTTTAAAAAACGATAAAAACACCTTTTTTAAAAAGCGTGCAGAGGAAATTTTTAGTAGCTTTAGCTTTAAGCTTTTAAATGTAAAAGATGATTTTTTCTCGCTAAGTAGTGGTTTTAGTGCAAAAAATGGCAATGTGAGCTTAAATTTAGCCGAGCTCATGCTTGAGGTAAAGGACGGAGAGAAGAGCTTTTTCTTGCTAAAAGGCGAGCTAAAAAGTGGCGTGAGAGGTGAGGGGCTAATAAAATTTTATAATGAGCTAAATGCGCTAAAAATTGGACAAAACGAGCTTTTTGTACACTCAAGTGCGCTTTATCAGGCATTTTCAAAGCAAAAAAACGAGAGCGAGAGCCTTTATATGAGCACGGTCTCGCTTAGTTTGACCGCTATATTTTTGATGCTTGCCTTTAGAAATTTGCGAATTTTTTATGTGATATTTATTGCTGTATTTGGCTTTAGCGTGGCATTTGCAGGCACTTTGCTATGTCTTGGTGAGCTAAATATCCTTACTATTTTAATAAGCACAAGCCTTATTGGCCTTATGTTTGACTACGTCTTACACTGGCTTAGCAAAAACGAGGGCGAAGTGATCAGGGCAGGCAGCATAAAAAATATGCTAAAAATTTTCTTGCTAGGCCTTCTTGTCACGCTTAGTGGCTATCTAGCTTTTACGTTTTCTGATCTTAGGCTGCTTAAAGAGGTGGCGCTATTTTCGGCGTTTGCGCTAGTTGCTGCGTTTTTAGCTAGCTACTTTTTCATGCCTTTGGTTTTTGAAGGGGTAAAATTTTATAGATCAAAGCTCTTTGATAGGTTTTTAACTAAATTTTGTGAGCTCTCAAGCATAGTTGCTAGGCATTTGGGGGTTAAATTTCTAGCTATTTTGCTTATTTTGCTAGCCATTTTTCTAGGATTTGACCTTAAAAATTTATCAAAAAGCGAAAACGTAAAAGACTACTCAAATATGCCAAAGAGCCTACTAGCGGACTCTTCTTATATCTTAAGCCTAACTGGCGACAACCAAAACACGATGATAGTGACAAGATCAAGAGGCGACATTTTAGGAGGTGAAAAGAGTCTTTTAGATGAGCTAAAAAAGAGAAATTTGATAAAAGATGAGAGCTCGCTAAGCGATATGTTTTTAAGTAAAAGCGAGCAGGGTGAGCTAAAAGAGGCCCTTAAAAAGGCACTTGATGATGAGCAAATTTACGTGATTTATGAGAAATTTGGCTTTAGCAAAGATGAAGTGCGAAGCGAAATTTTAAAGGTTTTGAGCGAAAAAGAGCTTAGCGTGAGTGAAATTTTAGCTCTAAAATCAATGAAAGATTTTAAGAAATTTATGCTTGATGAAAATACAAGTGTGGCTTACGCGAGCGGCTTTGTAAAAGGGGCGCAAAGTGATGAGGTGCTAGAGCGCCACAACGCTTTTAGCCTAAATTTCGCTGACTCGCTAAATGAGAGCCTAACTCAGGCAAAAGAGCTTGCTCTAAAGCTAAAAATAGTAGCGCTCGTGATCGCGTTTGTACTGCTGTGGTTTTATTTTAGTGCGATCATTTCGGCACTTGTGATGGGCACCATCGTCTTTGGCGTGCTTCTTACGCTCTTTATTTTCGCCATTTTTGGCATAAATTTAAGCATCTTTGGTGTCTTTGGGCTCATACTTGCAAGCGCTGTAGGGATTGATTACATGATATTTGCGCTAAATGATAGCCTTAGCGAAAAAGAGCGAATTTATGGTATTTTTTGCGCATTTATCACGAGTTTTATCTCGTTTTTTATGCTCTCTTTTAGCCAGACCGCCGCTCTTAGCGTCTTTGGGCTAAGTGTTAGCCTTTGCGTGCTGATATATGGGCTGATCGCCAGCGTTTTATCTTGTAAAAATATAAAAATTTAGTTTGATTTTCATGCCCCAAGTGGCTTGCTTGGGGCTTTGATTTTTTTATCTTATAATGGCTAGTTTGCCGGTGCCGGCGTTTTTATTTACCTTGTTTTGGACGTCTGAGGCTTTGAGGAGCTCAAATTTATATGGAGGCTCAAATGGCGGCTTGGTTAGCTTTTCGCAAACGCTGCCTTTTTTGAAAGGTCTATGTTGCCGCTTTCAAAAATGGTGCCTTTGTTACACTTGTAGCTTATTTTGACGCCATTTGTAAAGTAGTTGTTTTGAGCGTATATTAGCGAGCCAAAGCGCACGCCAATGGCGTATTTTTGGTCATAGAAGCCATCTTTTGAGTCATAAAAGTTGTTATAGACGTGCACCTTTGCATTGCGTGCCATAGGTAGGCGTTGCGCGCAGTTGTCAAAAACGTTACGAGCGACCGTTATAGTCCTTGTTTCGCTGCTGCCGTCAGAGTCTCTTGAGCCTATTAGCATCGTTTTGTCATGGTTTTCAAAGATGTTGTGCGAGATCGTGATAGCCGCACTATCTCTCGCACAGTTCCGTCGTAAGTCTGCCATTTAATAAGCTCTCCACCTGCTAAATGCACATGGCTAAGATCCACAGTATCCTTAAAATGGCAGTGATCTACCCAGATGTTTTTGCTTGACTCTATGCTGACGCCGTCATATTGCGCATTAAAGCCGTCATTTTTTTGTATATCTGGAAATGGATCAAAAGCATCTTCGATCTTTATATTGCGGATCGCGATATTTTGGACATTTTTTAACAAAAGCGAGCCGCCTTTTATGCCTGAGTTTTCGCCTAAGCCGATTATTGTGGTGTTGCTAGCTACCGGCACTACGATGAGCTTTTTGTACTCGTTGGCTAAATTTTTGCGAAGCGCTGCTAGCTTTGGATCTTGCGAACTGTCTAAATTTGCACGGCATGAAGCGCCGTAAGCCTGCATAAATTTGGCATAAGAGCTAAACTTGCTACCGCTAATCTCACTTATAAATTTATCCAGCCCATCGCTATTGCCATTTTGTGGAATCTTGCCTTCGCTAAGGTCTATGAGCCCATCCACATAGATGACGTAACCACCAATTTGAGCGTATTTTACGAGCTCTTGCCTATCTTTTACGACGACTTCTTTACTCTCTTTGCCGACGTATCCGCCAAAATTTTGCTCTACTCCAACGCTAGCGTAACCAAAGGGCGAGTCGCTTGCTTTTATCTCGCCCGCTTGTGTCTCAGCACCAAATGCAAATAATGCACCAACGACGAGAAACAATATCTTTTTAAACATCTTTAGCCTCCCAAATTTGGCTTTTTATTTTTGATCTTCTGTTATAAAATCGCTGCCGAATTTTATTTTGGCTCATTAAATTTAGCGTAAGACTTTTATAAATTTTTAGTAAAAGCGAAATTTTACGCGAAAAATATCTCGCTTTTTAGACGAAGTAGGCATAGATAGGCGCTTAGCACGCTTTGTTCTCTAATGTAGTTGCGATCCCCTTTTAAAAGTAACCTCTCAACCTCGATGTTGCCGTTTCTATCGCCAGCTGCGACGTAGACCGTGCCAACTGGCTTGCTAGCTGTGCCACCACCTGGTCCTGCTATGCCGCTAATGGCAAGTGCAAAGTCCGCATTTGTCGTGCTTAGTGTGCCTTTTACCATCGCTTTTACGCAAGGCTCGCTCACAGCTCCGTAGGTCTCTAAAATTTCATCCTCGACGCCAAGCCACTCGTGCTTTATGTGGTTTGCGTAGGTTACTAGCGAGCCATCAAAGCTAGCTGAGATGCCACCATATCTTGCAAATTTAGCCGCCGCAAGCCCAGCCGTGCAAGATTCGGCAAATGAAATTTTAAGCCCCTTTTGCATGAGCCTCTTTGCTATAAATTCGATCACGTCTTTTTGTGGGATAAATTTTTGCGAAAATAGCGTTTTTACTCCCTGTAAAAAGCTCTCGATCTGACCAAATTTATTACTTTTTGCCCTTACTAGTATCAAATTTGGCAGGATCTGCGCAAGAGTGATATCGACTTCATAAGTTTTAGCAAGTGGCAGCATAAGGATCCTCGCGCTATCTGCGTCGATATCCATTAGATGAAAGTAGCTAAAATCAGGCTCGTATTCGATTAAAAACTCGCCCAGCTCTTCATTTGGATTAGCTTTTATGAGATTTATCTGGGCGTTATTTAGGCTAGCTAAAAAGCTATTTTTTGAGTAGTCTAAGCTATCTTTAAGTGCAAGCGTTGTGCTGTCTTTTAGTTCTAGTGAGCCCCCAGTTAGCGTTGCTACGATCTTTGCGGCGATGGCAAAATTTTCATCCGAGCCAAAAATGCTTACAAAGTCGTAATCTTTTGATAAATTTTCTATGATAAAAGGTAGCTCTTTGCTATTTTTTGGAGCAAAACTAACCACTCCAAGCTCGCCAAAATGATCCTCGTAACTTTGAAAAATGTAGTTTAGAAATTCTCTATTTATCTCAAGATCTTCGCCTATTATCAAGATACTTTGTCTCATTTTTAAGCTCCTTTTTTTGCCTCATTATACTATTTTTCAGTGTGATTTAACCAGCACAGGTGTAAAATTAGCAAATTTTAAAATCAAGGTAAAAAATGGACTACAAAGAGACACTTTTACTCCCAGAGACAAATTTCCAGATGCGCGGAAATCTCCCACAAAATGAACCACAAAGACTAAAATCATGGTACGAAGACCGCAAGGTTTACGAAAAAATGAAAAAAAACCGCCAAAATGCGGTTAAAAACTTCAACATCCACGACGGCCCTCCGTATGCAAACGGACACCTTCACATCGGCCACGCGTTAAATAAAATTTTAAAAGATATCATCACAAAAACGCACTATTTTTACGGCGAAAACGTCCGCTACGTGCCAGGCTGGGACTGCCATGGTTTGCCGATCGAGCAGCAAGTCGAAGTTAAGCTTGGCGATAAGAAAAAAGATCTTAGCAAGGTCGAGATCAGGGAGCTTTGCAGACAGCACGCGAGAGAATTTATAGATATCCAGCGCGATGAGTTTAAGACTCTTGGTATTATCGGCGACTTTGAAAATCCATACATGACGATGAAATTTGAGTTTGAGGCTGACATCTACAAAGCACTTTGCGAGATCGCTAAAAAGGGCCTTTTGATAGAAAGAAGCAAGCCAGTTTATTGGAGCTGGGCGGCCAGATCGGCGTTAGCTGAAGCTGAGGTCGAGTACGAGGAGAAAGAGGACTACTCTATTTACGTAGCATTTGAGCTTGATGGCGACGCGCTAGAAAAGCTTGGCGTAAAAGAGGCAAGCGCTGTCATCTGGACGACCACGCCTTGGACACTTCCAGCAAATCAAGCCATAAGCCTAAAACCAGATGAAATTTATGTGCTAACGGCTGAAAATTTGATCTTTGCAAAGCCACTACTTGAAAGCGTTGTGCAAAGTGGCCTAAGCAAGGGCGAGATCAAAAAAGAGTTTAAATCAAGCCTACTTGAAAATACTCACGCGATAAATCCATTAAATGGCAGAAAGTCGCGATTTTTACTAGGCGATCACGTCATGATGGACGGGGGTACTGGACTTGTTCATACAGCTCCAGGTCACGGCGAGGACGACTACTACGTCTGTTTGAAATATGGCTTTAGTGAAATTTTGATGCCAGTTGATGATGGTGGCTGCTACGATGAGAGCATAAAACATCACGGACTATTTAGAAGCGACGTGATAGACGAGTTTGTCGGTATGCACATCTTTAAAGCAAATGAGAAAATTTTAGAGCTACTTGGCAAAAATTTACTTAGCGTCTCTAAATTTAGACACTCTTATCCTTTCTGCTGGAGAACGCACAAGCCTGTCATTTATAGAGCCACAAAGCAGTGGTTTATCGCTATGGACGAGGCTAAACTTGGCGGCAAAACGCTTAGACAAACAGCGCTAAAAGAGCTTGAAAAGGTTAAATTCTACCCAAGCGTTGGCATAAAAAGAATAGGCTCTATGATAGAAAATCGCCCAGACTGGTGTATCTCACGCCAGCGTGACTGGGGCGTGCCGATCGCGTTTTTCAGAGATAAAGCGACAAAAGAAGTTATATTTGATAGTGAAATTTTAGACCACATCGTGGCTATCTTTAAAGAAAAAGGCGCTGATGCGTGGTGGGCGCTAAGTATAGATGAGCTTTTACCAAAGGGCACAAAATACAAGGCTGAAAATTTAGAAAAAGTGATGGACATCCTTGACGTTTGGTTTGATAGCGGCTCGACATGGCATGCGGTCTTGCAAAGCGACAACTACGACGCTGGCAAATACCCTGCAAGCATGTATCTTGAGGGCTCAGACCAGCACCGCGGCTGGTTTCAAAGCTCGCTTCTAGTAAGCACAGCTATAAATTCTCACGCACCTTACGAAAGCATCCTAACTCACGGCTTTACTGTCGATGCTAAGGGCGAAAAGATGAGCAAGAGTAAGGGCAACGTCATCGCTCCACAAGATGTGGCCAAAACTCACGGCGTGGAAATTTTACGCCTTTGGGTTGGCATGAGTGATTACTCAAGTGACCTAAAGATAAGCGAAGATATATTAAAACAAATAAGCGAGCAATACCGCAAAATCCGCAATACGATCCGCTTTTTACTAGCAAACGTAAATGATCTTGAGAGCTTAAATACAGAGTTTAACATCCTTGATAAATGGATATTAGCTCGTGCTAAAAAGGTCTTTGACGAGGCGAGCGCTTGCTTTAGAAATTATGACTTTTCAAAGGGCTTTAACATCCTTTTAAATTTCTTATCAGCCGATCTTAGCGGCGTCTATCTTGACGTTTGTAAAGATAGACTTTACTGCGACGCAAAAGACGCCCCAAGAAGAAGATCAGCTCAAAGCGCAATGGCGATCATAACAAAGGCACTTTTGCCACTCATCGCCCCAACGCTTACTTACACCGTTGATGAGGTGATGGACTACGCTCCAAAGATCATCAAAGGCGACGCAAAAGACGCGTTTGATCTAGTCTATGAGCCAATCAAATTTGACCTTAGTTTTGAAGATGAGCTGCTTTTTGCCAGTAGGGAGAAATTTAACGAGATCGTGGATGTTCTTAAAAAAGAGAAAAAGATAAAATCAACCCTCGAGCTAAGCCTAGAGACCACAAACCATAACATCACAAGCTACGACGAGCGCGAAGTGGCCGATCTTTACATGGTAAGCTCGGTTAAAGCTTACGATGATAGTGAGACACTAGCCGAGTTTGAGCTAGAGGGTGATAAATTTAAGATTATAGCAAGCAACCTTCACAAATGCCCAAGATGCTGGAAATTTAACGCTAGCAAAGAAGATGCGCTATGCCCAAGATGTGAAGAGGTCATAAGTGCTAAGTGAGCCAGTAAGCGCAACTATCATAATAGCAACGATCGCTGCGGTGGTCGTTGTTAGCTTGTTTGGCATATTTTTGGTTAATAAATTTAAAGGATAAAAATAGTGGTAACTTTAAAAGAAGCTTTGAAATTTTCAGCTGAAGAGATAAGAAATTTAAGAGCCGAGCTTGAGGCGAAGATCATAAAAGAAAAAGAGCTTGGCGCTTATGTCGAGCAGCTAGCAAATTTGGAGATCGCAAAACTAGGCGAGGGCGTGCCTATCGCTATAAAAGACAACATCCAGGTAAAAGGCTGGAATGTAACAAGTGCTTCAAAAATTTTGCAAGGCTATGTGGCACCATATAATGCAACTGTCATTGAGAAGCTACTTAGTAAAAATTTAGCTCCATTTGGCCGCACAAATATGGACGAATTTGCGATGGGAAGCACGACTGAGAGCTCATTTTACGGCAAGACTCTAAACCCACTAAATCATGCCCATGTACCAGGTGGCAGTAGTGGTGGCTCGGCAGCAGCAGTCGCAGCCGGTCTTGCAGTAGCAGCACTCGGAAGTGATACTGGTGGCTCGATCCGTCAGCCAGCGGCATTTTGTGGATGTGTGGGCTTTAAGCCAACCTACGGCAGAGTGAGTAGATATGGGCTTGGCGCTTACTCAAGCAGTCTTGATCAGATAGGACCGATCGCTCAAAACGTAGAAGACGCAGCCATTTTATATGACGTGATCGCTGGACACGACCCAAAAGATAGCACGAGCGCAGATGTACCATTTGTGAGCATTAGCGACAAGATAGATAGCGAGAAGAAGCTAAAAATTTGCGTTGTAAAAAACTATGTTGAAAACGCAAGCGAACAGACAAAAGTCGCTTTAAATTTAGCAATCGAGAAGCTAAAATCACACGGTCACAGTGTAACTTACACAAATTTTGAAGACTCAAAATATGACGTCGCAACCTACTACATAATAGCAACTGCAGAGGCAAGCGCAAATTTAAGCCGCTATGATGGCGTAAGATACGGCAGAAGAGCTGATGCTAAAAATTTAAAAGAGCTATATATTAACTCACGCTCTGAGGGTTTTGGTGAAGAGGTAAAAAGAAGAATTTTGCTTGGTACGTTTGTGTTAAGTAGCGGATACTACGATGCTTACTATATCAAAGCACAAAAAGCAAGAGCACATATAAAAGCTCAATACGAGAGAATTTTAGAAGAAAATGACCTGATATTTATGCCAGTAGCTCCGAGCACAGCCTATAAATTTGGAGCCCACAGTGATCCGCTACAAGCTTATCTAAGTGATATTTACACTATCAGCGTAAATTTAGCAGGCCTTCCAGCTATCTCTGTGCCAGTTGGCAAAGATGATCTAAATCTAAATATAAGCGCACATCTAATCGCAAAAGCATGGGATGAACAGACCTTGATAAATGGTGCCAAGAGCCTAGAAAATTTAATAAAAGGATAAAAATATGAAGATAGTAAAGAGAGCTTTAACATTTGAGGATGTGCTTCTTGTGCCTCAGTACTCTGAGATCTTACCAAAGCAAGTAAATGTTGCAAGCAGGATCAGCAAAAACGTCACTCTAAATATCCCAGTGGTCTCTGCTGCGATGGATACGGTGACTGAGCACAGAACTGCTATTATGATGGCAAGGCTTGGCGGTATAGGCGTAATACATAAAAATATGGACATCGAAAGCCAAGCAAAAGAGGTCAAACGTGTCAAGAAAAGCGAAAGTGGCGTCATCATCGATCCTATCTTTATAAATCCAGAAGCGACCGTGGCTGAAGCTTTAAGCCTTATGTCAGATCTTCATATTTCAGGCGTTCCAGTTATAGATAAGGACCGCAAACTAATAGGAATTTTAACAAATCGAGATCTTAGATTTGAAACAAATATGAGCACTTTGGTAAAAGACCGCATGACAAAAGCACCGCTTATCACTGCACCAAAGGGCTGCACACTTGATGATGCGGAGAAAATTTTCTCTCAAAATAGGGTTGAGAAGCTACCTATCGTTGATAAAGATGGCAGACTTGACGGGCTTATCACCATAAAAGATCTAAAAAAACGCAAAGAGTATCCAAACGCAAACAAAGACAGCTACGGCAGACTTCGCGTGGCTGCGGCTATTGGTGTGGGTCAGATAGAGCGTGCTAAAGCACTAGTTGATGCTGGCGTAGACGTCATCGTTATCGATTCGGCTCACGGCCACTCAAAGGGTATTATCGATACTTTAAGAGAGGTAAAGGCAAAATTCAAAGTTGATGTCGTAGCTGGCAATATTGCAAACCCAGCGGCTGTAAAAGACCTAGCAGAAGCAGGAGCGGACGGCATAAAAGTAGGTATTGGACCAGGATCAATATGCACCACAAGGATCGTTGCTGGTGTTGGTGTACCGCAAATTTCTGCCATTGACGACTGCGCAAGCGAAGCAGCAAAATATGGCATCCCAGTTATCGCAGATGGTGGTTTAAAATACTCAGGCGACGTGGCAAAAGCCCTTGCAGCAGGGGCAGCTTGCGTTATGGCGGGAAGCTTGCTTGCAGGTTGCGAGGAGAGCCCAGGCGAGCTTATAACATTTCAGGGTCGCCAGTACAAAGTATATCGCGGCATGGGCTCAATAGGCGCTATGACAAAGGGTAGCTCGGATCGCTACTTCCAAGAAGGCACCGCTCAAGACAAGCTTGTGCCTGAAGGTATCGAGGGTCGTGTGCCATTTGCTGGTAGCATAA
Organism: Campylobacter concisus; assembly: GCF_002165775.1. Lineage (NCBI taxonomy): Bacteria > Pseudomonadati > Campylobacterota > Epsilonproteobacteria > Campylobacterales > Campylobacteraceae > Campylobacter > Campylobacter concisus. The sequence goes on from NZ_NDYP01000002.1 coordinate 152,445, forward strand.
AAGATGTGATACATCAGCTAATAGGCGGCCTAAGAAGCGCTATGGGCTATGTCGGTGCAAAAGATATCCCAACCCTTCAAGAAAAAGCTGAATTTGTCGAGATAACAAGCGCAGGACTAAAAGAGAGCCACGTTCACGACGTAGTTATTACTCACGAGGCACCAAACTACAAAGTTAATTAGTGTTAGACCTGCAAACTAGAACTATTAAATTTAACGAGCCACTCTATCTTGAGAGTGGCCGTATACTATCAAATTTCAAGCTTATTTATGAGACTTATGGCACGTTAAACGCCGATAAAAGCAACGTTATCGTGATCTGCCACGCTCTAACTGGCTCGCACCACGCAGCTGGCACTTACGCAGGCGATGAAAAAGCTGGCTGGTGGGACGGGTTAATAGGCAGCAAAAAGGCGGTCGATACGGATAAATTTTACGTTATTTGCGTAAATATACTGGGTTCATGCTTTGGCTCGACTTCGCCACTAAGTGTAGATAGAAGCAGTGGTAAAGAGTATAGGCTAAATTTCCCAGTCCTTGCCATAAGCGACGTAGTAAAGGCGCAAATGAGGTTATTTAGCGAGCTAGGCATCACAAGAGTAAGAGCCGTGATAGGTGGCAGTCTTGGCGGTATGCAAGCACTTTGCTACGCTATCGAGTTTCCAGAATTTGCGCAAGATATCATCATGCTTGCAAGCACCTATCAGACTAAGCCTTGGGCGATAGCTTTTAACAAAATAGCCATCGAAGCCATTTTAAACGATGAAAATTTCAAAAACGGCGAATATGACGCGGAATTTATAAGAAAAAATGGTCTAAAAGGCATGGCTTACGGCAGGATGGCAGGGCACATCAGCTTTTTAAGCCCTGATAGCATGGATGAGAAATTCGGGCGAAACTATGTTGAGACAGACGGCCTTTATGAGCTTTCTGGGCGCTTTCAGGTGGATCGCTACATGGAGTACAACGGTTACAACTTCCCAAAGAGGTTTGACCCACTAAGCTACCTATACATCGTAAAAATGATGAACATCTTTGACTGTACAAGACACTATGACAACCTAAAAGACGCCCTTGCGCCGATCAAAGCAAATTTACATCTAATCGCTTTCAAAGGCGATCTACTCTTTCCGCCAAGCTGCATGAGAGAAATTTATGACACGCTTTGTGAGATGGGGCGAGGAGAGAATACAAATTTCGTAGAGATAGATAGCAACTACGGCCATGACGCATTTTTGGTCGAGATAGAAAAATTTGATGGATATATAAAAAATATATTAAAAGGATAGAAAATGGAGCAAAAAGAGCAAAGCTTTGAAGAAAAATTAGCCCTAGCAGATAAAATTTTAAACGATCTAAACAAAGATGATGTGAGCCTAGAAAATAGCATAAAGCTGCACGAGCAGGGCAAAAAGCTCTTAAATGAAGCAAGAGAAATTTTAGAAAACGCAAAACTTAGCATAAAGCAGGTGGATGATGAGTAGAATTTGTGCTCTTCAGCTACCAACTCAGCCTTTAAGTGAGGCAAGGCTTGATTATTACCTAAAAATTTGTGCGGACGAAAACGCAAGGCTAGTTGTGCTTGGTGAATATGTGCTAAATAGCTTTTTTAAAGAGCTCATTAGCATGCCAAAAAGCCTTATAAAAGAGCAAAGCGAGCGCAAAAAAGAGGCTCTTTTTTTAATGGCAAAAAAGTATGATCTAAATATCGTTGCACCTATTGTAAATCTAAAAGGCAAGGAAATTTTTAAAAGTCTAGCTAAATTTACCCCAACACAAGTAAAGCTATATGATCAGCAAATTCTCATGCCTTACGCTCACTGGAATGAGGCGAAATTCTTTAATAACACAAGCGATGAGCTAAATTTGCCTATTTTTACCTACGATAAATTTAAAGTCGGCGTCATGTTTGGCTATGAGGCGCACTTTGATGTGTGCTGGGCCTATATGAGCGCTAAGAAGGTCGATATTGTGCTCGTGCCAACGGCTTGTACATTTTTCTCGCAGGCGCGCTGGGAGGAGCTTTTAAAGGTTAGAGCTTTTACAAATAATGTCTACGTGCTGCGCGTAAACCGCGTAGGAAGCCACAAGAGCGATGATGCGCAGTGGAGCTTTTACGGCGATTCGATGCTTATTAATCCGTTTGGTGAAGTCAAAAATAGACTCGGCAAGAACGAAGAGATGATGATAGATGAGCTTAGCAAAAAGGAGCTTAGCGAGGCTAGAAGCACTTGGGGCTTTATGCAGATAGAGGCTAAATTTAAAAGATAAAACGCTGTGCCTAGGTAGAAAAGAGCAAATTTAGCAAAAGTTATCACGATTGCGAGAATGAGCGCTATTTAAAAGAATTTTGGAGTGAAATTTGAAACAAAGTGACGTTGAAGGATATATAAAAGAGAAATTTAACGTTTTGGGCGAGCAAATTTTCCCAAAATTTCCAAAAATTAATGTCTTTCGTCACAAGAAAAATGAGAAGTGGTTTGCACTGCTTATGGAGATAAGCGCTAGCAAGCTAGGGCTTAAAAATGACGAGATGATAGAGATTTTAAATCTAAAATGTAGCCCAGATCTAGCCATGGTACTAGTTGATGAGCAGCAAATTTTTAAAGCATATCATATGAACAAAAAGCACTGGATAAGTGTAAATTTAAACTCCAAAATCTCACAAAAAACAGTTTTTGACCTGATAGATGAAAGCTTTACCTTAAGCAAATAAAAGCCATTTTTCAGCCTTAAATTTAGTAGTTTTTGTTAAAATTACGAAAAAATTTAAGGATAAAATTTGCAAGAGCTAAACAATGAGATCAAAAAAGTCCATTTCATAGGCATCGGCGGCATCGGTATCTCAGCTATCGCTAGATTTTTACACGAAAAAGGCCACAAGATAAGTGGTAGCGACATCAAAGAGAGCAAAACGACGCTAGAGCTTCAAGATGAAGGCATCGAGGTTATCACTCCGCACTGTAAAGAGGCGATAAAAGACCAAGACTTTGTGGTCTACTCGGCCGCGATAAAAGAGGATAATATCGAGCTAGTGGAGGCTAGAAACAAGGGCATAAAGTGCTTTTCTAGAAAGGAAATTTTGCCTTATGTGCTTGAAGATAAGTGTGTCTTTGCAGTAGCTGGCGCGCACGGCAAAAGCACGACTTCAGCGATGCTAGCAAGCCTAATTGAAGGCTCAGTCATCATCGGCGCCATCTCAAAGCAGTTTGGCTCAAACATGCGCTACGCCAAAAGCGACAACGTCGTATTTGAGGCAGATGAGAGCGACTCGAGCTTCTTAAACTCAAACCCATATCTAGCCATCGTCACCAACGCAGAGCCAGAGCACATGGAGCACTACGACTACGATCTAGCTAAATTTTACGCAGCCTACAAGGGCTTTTTGGAGCGCGCAAAGGTTAGAGTAATAAACGCTGAGGACGAGTTTTTAAGCACGCTTAAGCTTGATGCGATCAGACTCTTTCCAAGCACTGATATCACCGAGCTTACGATGGTTGTAAGAGACTATCAGCCATACACCAGTTTTAATCTTAAAAATTTAGGCAAATTTGAGGCCTTTGGCATGGGCGAGCACATCGCTATAGACGCATCTTTGGCAATTCTCGCTGCGATGCACGAGACGCCGCTAAAAGATATAAGAGAAAATTTATTAAATTTTAAAGGCATCAAAAAGCGTTTTGACATCCTTAGCGCAAACAAAAATTTCGTCCTAATAGACGACTACGCGCACCATCCAACCGAGATAAAAGCGACGCTAAAATCAGTCTTTGAATACGCTAAAATTTTAGGCATAAACAGCGTCACAGCGATATTTCAGCCACACCGCTACACAAGGCTTAGTACAAATTTAGCCGGCTTTAAAGAGTGTTTTAAAGGTGTTGATGAGCTTGTTATCTTGCCAGTTTATGCAGCCGGTGAAAATCCGATCGAGGTTGATATGAAGAGCGAATTTAGCGAGTATAACCCGATCTTTACAGGCAAGGTCGAGAGGGTTGAAGAGGGGATAGAATTTACAGATGAATTTGGCGTGAAAAACCGCCTAAGTGACGGCATCGTAGTTGGTTTTGGAGCGGGCGATATCAGCGTGCAGCTAAGAGGCGACTACTAATGGATCTAGATAACTTCAAGCACCAAGATGAAAATGAAATTTTAAAAGAGATAAAAGAAAAAGAGCTAAGCGAGGATGAAATTTCTAGCCTTATAAATTTAGGCAAAAAAGATATCTTGATCGCACTTGCAAGGGAGCAAAAGCTAAGTAGCGCTCAGATAAAAGATATGCTGCCAAATGCCCCGTATATGGTTGTTTGCTTGCTAGTCGAAAAACAAGATATAAGTGAGGTTAAGGCTGAAATTTTAGAAAAGATCGAGCCTCATGCTGAGCTTTACAAAGAGCTCATCGCAAAGTATAAAGGCGTAAAATGGTAAGAAATTTGATAATAATCGCCGGCGTGATACTGCTTTTTGGAGCGATCTGGGCGATAAAAGATGAAAAGATCAGCAAAGGCATAAAAGCGCTTGTTAGCGCGGTGCTTGTAGCGATCTTTATTTGCGTCTATTTTTACGAAGAGAATTTATCAAAAAACGAGGATGCTATCTCAAAGCTAGTTAGCGATTTTAAACAGGGCAAAGTGCTAAAATGTGGCGAATACAACGTGAGTGCTGAGAAATTTAACTACGAATTTGGCACGGCGTCTTTTTTGCCAAAGCGAGAATTTAGTGATCTCTCAGGCGTCATCGTGCCTATAACGAGCTGCGAGCAATGAACGATATATTTGCAAAGCTCGATCTGGGCGAGTATCTGGATAAATTTAACTCCTTTTTAGCAAGGCAAAAACCGCTATTTTTACAAGGCGACAGCAAAATCCACTTTGAAAACATCAGCGAGCTTTCAAAGTATGATTTTAAGGCACCTGACGAGATAAAAGAGCTTGATGATGCGCTTATGAGACTTAGCAAGCAAGCAGTGCTTCACATCAGCGAAATTTACGAGTTTGCAAAGATTATTAAGTATTTTTCATATCTAAAAAAGCAAAAATTTGAAGGCAGGCTAGGCGAGTGGATAGCAAAGGTTGAAATTCCTGAAGCGATGATCACTTTGGCAAACAGCTTTGATGAAAACGGCGAGTTTAGTGACAGCGTAGATGAGAGATTTCACGCGATAAAGCAGGCGTTTAGCGAGAAAAAGCGCCAGATAGATGCCGAGCTTAAAAAGCTCATCTACTCAAAGCACATCACGCCCTATCTAGTCGACACCCAGACGCACTACATCAACTCGCAAGAGGCACTTTTAGTGCGTGGCGGCTTTAATCACGCCCTAAAAGGTACCGTGATCGCTAGAAGCTCAGGCGGCTACTTCTACGTCGCACCTGCAAGTACAGAGCGCCTAAAAAAGGAGCAAAGCGAGCTACTTGATAGAAAAGAGGAGATCATTTTTGAGCACTGCAAGAAATTTAGCTTGCAGATGAGCAAGAGCCTACTCTTTTTGAAATTTATAAATAACGCTTTTGATCAGTTTGACGCATATCAGGCGCGCGTAAATTTGGCTAGATCACGTGACTATGAGTTTATTTTGCCAAACAGCTCACACGTTATCAAGCTTGAGAAATTTGCCCACCCAGCGCTAAAAAATCCAAAGAGCGTGAGCGTGGACTTTAGCAAAAAGGTGCTTTTAATAACTGGCGTAAATGCTGGCGGTAAGTCGATGCTTTTAAAATCGATCATCTCAGCCACGCTGCTTGCAAAGTATCTGCTGCCTATGCGTATCGACGCAAACCGCTCAAGCATCGGCTCTTTTAAAGAATTTGACGCGATCATAGAAGATCCGCAAAGTGTGAAAAACGACATCTCGACCTTTGCTGGCAGGATGGTGCATTTTGCAAAGCTTTTTACTAAAAAATCGATCATCATCGGCATCGACGAGATCGAGCTTGGCACCGACTTCGAGGAGGCTGCGAGCTTGTATGGCGTCATGATAGAGCGTCTCATCACTCAAGATATCAAAATGATCATCACGACCCACCACAAGCGCCTTGCGATGTTGCTAGCTAAAAATCCAGAGGTTGAGCTAGTGGCGGCACTTTACGACGAGACGGCACAAAGGCCAAAATTTGAGTTTTTAAAAGGCACGATCGGCAAGTCTTATGCCTTTGAAACAGCGGCAAGATACGGCATATCTCAAAATCTAGTGGCGCAGGCTAAGAAAATTTATGGTGAAGATAAAGAGAATTTAAACGAGATCATCACAAAGACGCTAAATTTACAAACTAAGCTTGATGAGGGCATAAAAGAGGTCACGGCAAAAGAGGAGCGGCTGGAGCGCTTGCTCGAGGAGCAAAAAGAGCTAAAAGAGAAAAATGAGATCAAGCTAAATGCGACTATTTCACGTCTGGAAAAAGAGTATTTTGAAGCAATAAATGCGGCAAAAGCGGTTATAAATTTCAAGGATATAAAAGACAAACAAAGAGCGCTAAATGTGGCAAATGAGAAAAAAGCTGCTATCGTTAAGCCTAAAAAAACTGAGCGTGAGAGCCTAAAAGTAGGCGATAGAGTGAAGTATGAAAATATAAAAGGCACGGTTTTAAGCATCTCAAAAAATGATGCAACGATCGAATCAAATGGCATAAATCTGCGCGTGCCACTTGAGCTTTTAAGAAAAAATGGCAACGAAGTAGTCTTGCCTAAAAAAGGTGGTGTGAGCCTAAATGTCGATAAGCCAAAGTCTGCCTCGCTCTCAATTGATCTACACGGCATGAGAGCTGACGAGGCGATAGCAAAACTTGATAAATTTATCTCAGATAGTCTTGTTATGGGATTTGATGAGGTTAGCGTATTTCACGGCATCGGCACTGGCAAGCTAGCCTTTGCTGTCAAAAATTTCTTAAAAGAGCATCCAAGTGTGAAAGATTTTTTTGACGCACCAGCAAATCAAGGTGGATATGGAGCTAAAATAGTCAGGCTTTAACTTCTTCCTAAAAGTTAAAATTTATTTTAAGGTTGATATAATCAGGGCAAGTACACAAAATAAGGGAAGTAACTTTTGAGTAACAAGGACGAGCAAACGGGTAAAAATCTAAACATCACTAAAACGATTATAGGTTTAGTGTTTGTTTTGGGAAGTATTTTTTTAGTCGAAAACTTGGCAGTTTTTTATTTTAAATTTAATAATGCTTCTGCTGAAAATGGTTTTAATCTTCGAAAGAAAGTTGATTATTTGACATATCAATATGTTGATTATTTCAAAAATGTCAGCAAATATGATGTCACAAATTTTCAATCTTACATTAACGATAGTGCTATGGGTGATGTTCTTTTATTAAAGGATGATAATAAAAATGGATACAAGGTCGTAGCGTCTTCAGATAAAAGAATAATAAATCAAGAATTTAACGACAAAAGCTGTGGAAACATCTTTGCTCATAATTTCCAAAAAGATTATTTTTGGGCAAAAATTTTGCCAGAAAATGCTGCTAAAGTTTGTATGTTTGTGCCAGTTGGAGAGTATATATTAGGCTTTAAAGGAAAGGTCGATCAGCGTATTACTGGCACGCATGATGAGTACTTTTTTGAGTGGCTTTTAAATAATATGACTTTAACATTCATCTTAAGCTTCGTTGGCGCAATAGTTGCTTTGTCTACTTGTATATGGTATGCGGTTAAATATATAAAAGAAAAAAATAACTATAACGCATTAAAAACAGATACTAAAAAACAGATAGAAGAGCTTGGAGAAAAGCTTTATATCGATCCAATGACTGGACTTTTAAATAAAACAGCATTGGTGCGTGATATTAATAGCTATGAAAATCCTAAAGTAGTGCTTATAGATATTGACGATTTTGGCAAGATGAATGACTTTTACGGTAAATTTGCATGTGATCAGATTTTGGTCAAAATGGCTGATTTGATCAGTGAATTTGCCAAAGATGAGAATATGAAGGCTTACTGTATAGAAGCAGATAGGTTTGCTCTAGTAGAAGATAGTGATAGCTTTATCGATAGATATGAAGATATGGTTGAAGATTTGATAGAAATTTTTAAAGGTCGTATGCTAAGTATAGTCGATGAAGATGGTAGGGAGATAGAAGGTATCGAGATACATAGTACAATAGGCTTTGCTCTTGATAGTGACCAAACACTAAGAAAAGCAACAATAGCGTTAAAAACGGCGAAAGAGCAAGATAAAGACTATGTTTGCTATTTTAAAGGACTAAATCAAAAAGAGGAATACGCAACTCAAATAGAACGCTCTAAACTGATACAATACGCCACTATAAACAACAATATTGTCCCTTATTTTCAGCCGATAGTTAATGACCAAAAGGTACCTGTAAAATACGAATGTTTGATAAGACTTTTAGATAGAGGCGACGTTATATCACCAAATGTCTTTTTGGATATCTCAAAGCGTATTAAGCGTTATGCTGATCTTGAGAAACAACTCATTAAAAAGTGTTTTAAGCAGCTTGTAGAGGATAAGAATTTAGTACTTTCTATAAATTTAAGCAGTAGAGATATGATCGATGGTGATGTTAGCTCACTTGTTTTAAATTTATTAAATAAGCACAATGTTGCTGGTAGAGTAGTATTTGAGATCGTTGAAGATGAAGAGCTTAAAAATTTAGAGAGAGTTTCAAATTTTATCGAGCGTGTAAAAAGCATGGGTGCAAAGATTGCTATTGATGATTTTGGCTCAGGATATTCAAATTTTTCTTACATCATAAAGATCAAGCCTGACTACGTGAAGATCGATGGTTCTATTATAAAAGATATAGACATAAATAAAGATTCACACTCTATCGCAAGTGCGATCGTGGCATTTGCAAAAGACCTTGGTATAAAAACTATTGCTGAATATGTGCATTCAAAAGAGATATTTGAAATCTGTAAAGAGATCGGTGTAGATGAGTTCCAGGGCTTTTACTTTGGTGCACCAGAGCGCGCTGGCTCATAAGGCACTTAGTGGTAATTAGCTTTTTAAAAGAGCTTTTAAGCTTTCGCTCTATCACGCCTAATGATGCTGGAAGCTTAGAATTTATCGCTAAATTTTTGCCTGACTTTGAGGCGAAATTTATAGAAAAAAATGGCACCAAAAATCTCATACTTTCTAAAATTTATGGAGACGGCGAGCATCTAGCTTTTGCTGGACACGTTGATGTCGTGCCTCCAGGAGATGGCTGGGATAGCGAGCCATTTAGCCCACTTGAAAAAGATGGCTACATCTACGCAAGAGGCGCACAGGATATGAAAAGTGGTGTGGCTGCCTTTGTTTGTGCTGCTAAAGATGCGAAATTTGATGGGAAGCTAAGCCTCATATTAACAAGTGACGAAGAGGGCGATGGCACATATGGTACGCCTTTAGCACTTGAATATTTACGCGAAATAAATGATTTGCCAAAATTTTGCGTAGTAGCTGAGCCAACTTGCGATAAAGAATTTGGCGATAGCATAAAAGTTGGCAGACGTGGCTCAATAAATGGCAAGATCGTGATAAAGGGCGTTCAAGGGCACGTGGCGTATCCTGAAAAGTGCATAAATCCGGTAAATTTGATAGCTCCACTTTTAAGCAAGATTGCAAATCACGATATGGACGCTGGGAGCGAGTTTTTTAGTCCAAGCAAGATCGTGGTAACGGATATTAGAGGCGGCATGCAAGTTTGCAACGTCACTCCAAGTGAGCTTAGCATAATGTTTAATGTGAGAAACTCAAATTTAACCGACGTAAATGACGTTGAGAGCTATCTTAGAGAGGTCTTAAAAGGGCTTGATTACGAGCTTAGTATAAAGCAAAGCTCAAAGAGATTTTTAACAAACAAAGATAGCAAAATCGTAAAAAATTTAATAGCTTCTGTCAAAAAGATCACCGGAGTCACGCCGGTTCTAAATACAAAGGGCGGCACGAGCGATGCAAGGCACTTTGCTGAATTTGGTGCAGATGCGATAGAATTTGGCGTCATAAACGACCGCATACATGCCAAAAACGAGCGAGTTAGTACCTACGAAGTAAATAAACTTTATGAAATTTTTAAAGATCTCATAGAAAATTTCAAAGAATAATATTCACAAATTTTCACTACACTAAAAACAAAAATACGAACCTTTTTCTAAGACAGCTTTTTAGCTGGTTGTGCTAAATTTTCTATTGTAATTTTTAAAAATAAAATTTGCAAAGGTTTACTATGAATAGCTCAAAAGTAGATATTGAAGAAAGACTAGAAAAAATACTAAAACGCGAAGTTGGCACATGCATTGTTTTAGACGGTGAATGGGGCGTAGGGAAAACAACTTTTTGGAAAAATTTTTCTGATACAAAATTTAATGAAAAATCTGTTTATGTCTCCTTGTTTGGCAAGGAAAGTATCCAAGAAATAAAGCAAGAGATAAGTTTAAAATTTTATAGAAAGAATAAAATTGTATCAAGGATATCAGAAAAATTTATTCCTACAGGTATTTTTAGTTTCTTTACAAAAAGATTTGCCGACAATAAAATTGCAGAATTTAGTTTAATTATGCTCGACTCCTTGTATACAGATAAGTACAAAGATGCAATAATCTGCTTTGATGACTTTGAAAGAATGTCTAATAAGATAAATTTAAAAGATGTTTTAGGATTGATTTCCGAATATAAAGAGCAGCAAAATTGTCATATAGTTATGATTTTAAATCGCTCAAAGATGACGGCTCTTGCTAATGAAGCACAAAAAGCAGATGATGAAAATTTAGAAGATAAAGAGCTCAAAAAAACTAGCCAAATAAAAGAGAATAAAACAGAACTAGAAAAAATTTTATCAGAATACAAAGATAAAATCATGGACTACGAATTTTATTACGATCCAACTCCACAGGAATCTTTTAGTGTCATATCAGACAAACTAGAGGAAGTTTACCGAGATGCGGCATTGCGGTATTTCGCAAAGCACGCCATAAATAATATTAGAGTGATGAGGCGAGCTATAAATGCTTTAAATGATTATTATCAATTTATAGAGAAGATGTTGCAAAATGATGGATTAATAAAAGAGGAGGTCATAAATCATATCATAGGAGTGTCAGTTGTAAATGCCATTGGTCTGTCTTCTAAGCTTGATGGATTTTTGTTTCGCAAAGATAAGAGCCAGACAGAGCTAAGAGATATGTTTGTTTTACTTATTGGTCATGAATTTGGTTATGAAATGTCACAAAATTCTCGCCGATTAATTAAAAATATATTTTCTTATGTAAAAAGGTCTATTGTAGATTATGAAGATCTTGAACAAATTATAAAGGATATAGTTAAGAAATATAATAATAAAACTATAAGAGAAAATATAAGAAGTGAATATTTTAATGGTGTATATAATCTGCAATATAAGAATTCTTACTTTGTAAATAATTTATTTGATTTATTGAAAAAAAATAAAGAAAACATATTAGACATCGTAGAGATTGGTTCGTTTTTATTGTATATAGAAAAATTGGAAGATTTTGATAAAAAGCATAAAAAAGAATATCGTAAATTTGCCTTCGAAGTATTATTAGAATATTTAAAATATATATTTGATAGCGAAAAATATGAAGATCCTGACATATGGATCATTATTGATAAAATGATAGAATTTGATCAGAAATTTAAAGATTTATATGATGAGTTTATGTATAAAAAAGAACTTTTTAAAATATCTACTGCAGAAGGTATAATAGAAAATGTTTTTAAAGGCAAGAGTCGAGTTAAAAAAGAATCTTTGACAAAAATACCAGAAGAAAAATTAGAAGAATATTGTTGTAAAAATAATGATTTTGTATATAACGCAACAAAATTTATACGCTCTAATAGATATCCAGAAGCTGAAGATTTTAAAGGTAAAATTCAAAAAATATTTCAAAAGATATCAAAAAATGGAAATGAAAGCCAAAAACTACAAATGACTTTATTACTTGAGTTCTTAGAAAAAGAAAAGGGTAAGCCAAGCATGGAGTTACTTTAACTCACCCCAGTTTTTGGCGATATTTAGCGATGTTTTAAGTGGTACATTTAGTGTGTAAATTTCCTCCATTGTCTTTTGTGTCGCTTCGCCAAATTCTTGTGCAAATTCGTCTTTTACTTCAAATATCAGCTCATCGTGGATTTGAAGCAACATTCTCGCGTTTCCATCTAAATTTGCTCTAACTTTTACCATCGCCATCTTGACTAGATCTGCTGCAGAGCCTTGAAAGACTGTATTTACCGCCTCACGCTCAAACATGGCTATTTGCATAGGTGTGGCACTTTTAAAGTCAAAGTAGCGCCTTCTGCCAAGTAGTGTCTGCACAAAGCCGTCGTTTTTAGCTGAAATTTTTATCCCCTCTAAAAACTCTTTAATCGTCTCAAACGCCTTAAAATAGCGCTCTATATACTCTTTTGCCTCGGCTCTTGTGATATTTACTTGATTTGCCAGCTTGCTTGAGCCCATGCCATAAATGAGGCCAAAATTTATACTCTTTGCCACGGCTCTATTTTGCCCGTCACTGCTACCAAATATGCTAATAGCCGTCCTTGCGTGGATGTCCTCGTCATTTTTAAATGCTTCAAGAAGTGCTGGATCACGGCTGAAGTGAGCTAGCAGCCTAAGCTCGATCTGGCTGTAGTCAAGCCCCACAAAGCTATAGCCCTCGCGCGCCTCAAAGCACTCTCTGACGTCCTTTGCGAGGCTACCACGAGCTGGGATATTTTGTAAATTTGGATTTTTACTTGAAAGCCTGCCAGTGCTTGTGCCAGTTTGCAAAAAGCTCGTGTAAATTCGTGAGCCCTCATCCTTTTTCGCAAGCGCTAAAAGTGGCTCGCAGTAGGTGCTTTGCAGTTTATATAGCTCTCTGTAAGCTAAAATTTTTTCTATCACCGGATGAGCGTCCGTAAGCTCAGCTAGCACGCTCTCATCGGTGCTATATCCTGTTTTTGTCTTCTTTTTGGTAGGGAGTTTTAGGTGTTCAAAAAGTATGACGCCAAGCTGTTTTACTGAGTTTATGTTGAAATTTTCGCCGCTTAGCTCGTAAATTTCGTTTGTTAATGCCTTTAGTTTGGTGTCGTTTTCGAGGATTAGTTTTTGCATTTTGGCTTCGTTTATCTTGATGCCGTTTTGCTCCATGTCAAAGAGTGTGAGGATAAAAGGAAACTCGTGTGTATCGGCAAGGGCTAGTAAATTTTTATCAAGCGTGTTTAAAAAAGTTTTATAAAATTTAAGCGTTATCCAAGCGTCCTCACTCGCGTATTTGGCGGCATTTTCTAGCGGTACATCGCCAAAAGTCTGCCCCTTTTTGACCACATCTTCAAATTTAATCGTGTCGTAGTCATAAAGCCTCTTTGCCAGCGCGTCCATGCCGACACTTGAGTTTGGATCGCTAAGCCAAGCAAGTATCATCGTATCTTTAAAATTTGCTGGGGGATTTAGACCAAGATTGTTTTTCACGATCTCAAAGTCATATTTTAAATTTTGTCCGATCACGCAACCTTTGTAAATTTGCCCTACCGCCCAAGTGGTAAATTTTAGGTCTATTTGCTTTGGCGCGCCTAGGTAGTTGTGAGCCACTGGCACGTAGTAGGCGTCCTCGTCGTTAAAGCAAAAGCTAAATCCAACGATCTTTGCGTTCCTGCTATCAATGCCTGTGGTCTCGGTGTCAAAGGCGACGATGGTCTCTGGCGTGATGCCTGATAAGAGCTTTTCAATGCTAGCCTCATCAAGGAGTAAATTTGCTCTAAAGCCAAGTTTAAATTCAGCATTTTCCTCTTTTTGCAAGCTCTTAAGAAGTCTGTTTAGGTCGTACTCTTTTAAAATTTCTGAGATATTTATTAAAGGATTTTGCTCTGGAAATTTAGAGTGTTCAAGATCAAATGAGCTAACTGCGTCATCAAATAAAGTGGCTAGCTTTTTGCTCAAAAATGCTTCGTCTTTTGCAGCTGCTAGCATATTTTTAGTGCGCTCGTTTCTAAGAAGGGCTAAATTTTCATAAATTCCCTCTAAGCTGCCATACTCTGCCAAAAGCTTCTTGGCCCCCACTGCGCCGATGCCTTTGACGCCTGGGATGTTGTCCGAGCTATCGCCTGCGATCGCTAGAAAGTCCCTTACTTGTGCCGGATAAACTCCATACTTTTCAAAGCAGCTTGCACTATCATGATCGATCTTGCTTTGCGGGCTGTAGATACTCACTTTGCCGTCCTCTATGAGCTGGTAAAGGTCTTTATCGTGGGTGACTATTCGCACAAATATATCTTTGTCTTTACAAAATTTAACCGCACTTGCGATGATATCATCGGCCTCATAGCCCTCGCGGCTAAGGCTGTAAAGTCCCATTTTTTCTATCATATCTATACAAACTGGAAGTTGCTCTTTTAGCTGAGCCGGTGGCTCGTTTCTATTTGCTTTATAATCACCTAAAATTTCGTGACGTAAGGTCTTACCTTTGCTATCAAGTGCGAAGATGAGATAGTCGCTTTGGTATTCATCCTTGAGGCTTGCTATAAAATTTGCAAAGCCACTTATCATACCGCTTGGCTTGCCTTCGCGGTTTTTAAGTCCGCTCATGGCGTAGTAGAGCCTAAAAAAGAAACCAAAAGTGTCAATAATCGTAAGTGTTTTCATTTTTATCCTTTGTGTAATTTTATGAAATTTAGGCAAAAAATAGGCTGATTTATAAAAATTTTTGATATTATGGCGGACATTGCAAATAAAAAATCACAAAAACAAAAAGCTTTGAGGTCATGAAAAAAATAGTTTTTTTACGTATCAATCCAAATGCAGTCGGTGGTGCCGAACGCTATTTAAGAAGGCTTACTAAAGCCCTAAAAGACGTAGGTATAGACACATCTATACGCTCATATCTAGGAGAGGCTAGGATCTCGTCATGGAAAAAGGCTTTGAGATTTAACTCACAGGTAAAACGCCAGAAACAAAGCAATGAGGTATATTTTAGCTTGGAGCGAGTGAGCTGCGCAGATATTTATAGAGCAGGGGACGGTGTGCATAAAATTTATCGTGCCACAAAGCCATTTTGGTGGGTTAATCCTCTAAATTTTGTCTATCCATATCTAGAAAAACGTTGCTTTAAAAATTCTAAAAAGATAATCGCAAATTCAAACTACATAAAAGAGCAAATTATTTCAGCTTACGGTGTCGATGAGTCAAAAATCGTTACCATTTACAACGGTATAAATTTGCCACAAAAAGTAGAAAAAGGAGAAGCAAAACTTAGCGTATGTGAAGAATTTGGACTCGATTACAATTTACCAATTGTGCTTTTTGTCGGAAATGGCTTTAAAAGAAAAGGAGCAAAAGACTTTTTACTTCTTGTCTCAAAGCTAAAAACGCCAGTAAATGCACTAATAGTAGGCAAAGATAAAAATTTAAATTCATATAAGAAGCTAGCAAAAAAGCTAAAAATAAAGGCATTTTTTACAGGTGAGCAAAAAATGACTGCAAAATTTTATGAAGCAAGCGATATTTTTATATTTCCAACACACTATGAGCCATTTTCAAATGTCGTTTTAGAGGCACTTAGCTTTAAAAATATTGTCTTTACAACGGCTCAAAATGGGGCAGCTGAAATTTTAGAAAATCGTTTTGTTATGCGTGAACCAAATGATGAAAGTATACTGGAGCTAGTGGAGCAGGTGCTTAATGATAATGACATGATGAGAGAGCTGCAAGAGAAGTCATTTTTACTTTCGCAAAAATTTAGTATAGAAGAAAATGCAAGCAAAACTCTTGAAATCATAAACGAAGTGCTAAATTTGGAGCAAAAGTGAGAGTTTTTATAGAGCTTCCAACTTGGCTTGGAGATGCTGTGATGGCGAGCGGGGCGATAGAAAATTTAAGCAAAAATGCTAAAAATATTGTATTTTTTGGCTCTTATGTGGCCTGTGAGCTTTACAAATCACATCCAAAGTGCGAAAAAGTAGTCATTGACGATAGTAAAAAGCAAAACTCAAGATATCTAAGTCTTATAAAAACAGCTCACAAGCTTGGAAAATTTGATATTGCTATTAGTTTTAGAAGCTCATTTGCTAGTAAATTTTTGCTTTTTTTTCTAAAAGCAACGCAAAAATTTTGCTTTAAAAAGAGTAGCGAGAGCTTGCATCAGGTGCAGAAATATCTAAATTTCATAAAGCAAAGCCTAAATTTAAAAGAAATTTCAAACGAACTAAAAATTTATTATGAAGCTAAAAAAAGCGAGCAAAAGCTCCTCGTGCTAAATCCAGGTGCTAGCTACGGAAGCGCCAAAAGGTGGTATCCGCACTATTTTGCAGAGGTTGCACTGCATTTTAAAAATGAATTTGATGTAAAGATCACTGGCTCAAAAGCCGAGCTTGAGATCTGCAATGAAATCGAGCAAATACTCTTACGAAATGGTATGAAATGTGAAAATTTGGCTGGAAAAACAAGCATAAAAGAGCTTTGTGAGGTTATAGGTTCTATAAAAAATGGCATCTTTTTGACAAACGATAGTGGTCCTATGCATATCGCAGCTGCCTATAAAGTGCCGCTTGTGGCTCTTTTTGGACCGACTAAATTTAAAGAGACTAGCCCATGGCAAGATGAGAGTGCAAAGATAGTGCATTTAAATTTAGAGTGTATGCCATGTATGAAGCGGGTGTGCCCTATAAAAACACATGCCTGTATGAAGGAGCTTACGCCAAAAATGGTTATTGCTGAAATAGAGCTACTAAGAAAAAAATTAAATTTTTGAAATTCTAAACATAATTAAATATATACATACATAATTAAAAATTTTAGTTTTTATTTGATCGCATTTTTACCAAGCATTTGACATTGGTTATCAATATAGCTATAACCACGCAAAAATTTTTACTAAGAAGGTATTATGGAGCTAATTAAACATCACATTGATCATGTAATTATTGCAATTTTGGCATTATGAGTTTTTTTGTACTTTGGTATACGATTGAGCGTATCATTTTTTATTCGCGCGTTGATATAAAAGGCTATAAAAGTATAGAATCGCTTGAAGAAGCACTAACCAAAAATTTAACCGTGCTTTACATTATCTACTCAAATGCACCATATGTAGGACTTCTTGGTACAGTTGCTGGCATTATGATCACATTTTATGATATGGGTATGGTAGGCGGAATCGATACTAAAAGCATAATGGTCGGACTCTCTCTTGCGCTAAAGGCAACTGCTTTTGGACTACTTGTGGCGATACCAACTTTGATGATTTACAATGGTTTTGTCAGAAAAGTAGATGTAATGCTAAATAGATACAAGGCTGAAAATGCGTCTAAATAAAAAAGATGGGTTAAATATTGTCCCATTTATTGATATTATGCTTGTTTTACTCGCCATCGTGCTTAGTATTTCGACTTTTATTGCTCAAGGCAAGATAGCTATTGATCTTCCAAGTGCAAACAGTGCCGAGCAAAGTAAAGAAGACGATAAAAAGGTAAGCGTAGTAATTGATAAGGATAATAAATTTTTTATAGATGATGTAGAAATTTCTGAGAACGAACTCAAAGATAAGCTAAATGCGGTTGATATAAAGACATTGATCGAACTAAAAAGCGATAAAAATTCGAAATTTGATAGCTTTGTCAAAGTAATTGATATATTAAAAGAGAAGGGCCACGAAATTTTGCAATCCAAACAATCTCTGAATAAAATTTCAAATTACAGCGGCTTAGCTGTTTCGCTTGTAGTGCATGGAGCAGCAGTATATTTTTTGCTTTCACATAATTTTGATGAGATAAAAATAGGTGAGCAAAAACCGATAAAAATAGCTCTTAATTCATTTACTCCAGTGCCACAAGTCTCAGCACCTCAAATAGCGGAGCAAATGCTTATACCAGAGCCACCAAAACCTGAGCCAAAGCCGGAACCAAAACCTGAACCTAAAAAGGTGGAGAAACCAAAGCGTGAAATAAAAAAGGTAGAGCCTAAAAAAGAGAAAAAAATAGAGCCCAAGCCTGAACCGGTAATTGCTCAGCCAGTGCAGCCTATTGTACCGCCAGCTAGTGTAAATACAAATTTGCCAGCCAATAACAAGTCTATCGCTGCAGCTCCAGTTCAAAATGTAACACCTGAGCTAAATTTATCAAATTCGCAAGGTGATGAAGATTTTACGAAGGTTATAATCGCAGTTAAGAGGCATAAGAGTTACCCAAATAATGCTAGACGTATGAAACATCAAGGAGTTGTAGAAGTTAGGTTTTTACTTAAGCAAGACGGCAGCATAGATGAACTTAAAGTTAGTAAAAGCTCTGGTTTTGAGTCGCTTGATAATGGTGCTTTAGAAAATATTCAAAGAGCAAGTTCTGAGTTTCCAAAGCCTAAACAAGATCGTTATCTGCGCTTTCCTATTTCATATACATTAAAATAAATTACAAGCTTATTTAAGCTCGTAATTTATTAGAATTTCTTTTATATTTCAAGTCAAAATAGAAAAACATAACTTATTTTATTTAAAAAAGTGTGTATTTTAAACTTGCTTTAAATATTAAACATGTATAATCTGACTTTCTTTAACGGGTGGTTGGATAGCTCAGTCGGTAGAGCAGCAGACTGAAAATCTGCGTGTCGGCAGTTCGATTCTGCCTCTAACCACCATTAACCTTTCCTTAAACATCAATCATTTTTCTCTTGGTTTTATTAAATTTCGTATTTACAAGGCTTTTATGCTATTTTTCTAGGTTATTTATAAAATTTAAATAAATTTTTATTATTAATAAATTTAGAATATAACAATGCTATTTTCATTTTATATATTCTAAGACAAATAAAATCTTCAAGATCAAATAAAAATTTGTAAGAGATAATCTTATAAAAATTTATTCTAAATAAGCTTTTTTAATCAAAACATTATGTTTATATCAAGTTGTCCTTAAAATATAAGTTTAATCTAAATTCATAAGAGATATAATCTTGATTAAATTTATATTAACTTAGGAGGTTTCATGGATTTTCTCATGAATTTAAGTGAAGGCATGCAGTTTGCTATCCAGCTTCTCATCGTCCTTATCTGTTTGTTCTACGGAGCTAAAAAAGGCGGTATCGCACTTGGTATGCTAGGCGGTATCGGTCTTATAGTTCTTGTTTTTGGATTTAATATCGAGCCTGGTAAGCCAGCAATTGATGTTATGCTAACTATCCTTGCTGTTGTTGTGGCAAGTGCTACGCTTCAAGCTAGTGGTGGTCTTGATGTTATGCTTCAAATAGCAGAAACTATACTTAGAAAAAATCCAAAATATGTAAGTATCTTGGCTCCTTTTGTAACATGTACGCTTACTATTTTATGCGGTACTGGACACGTTGTTTATACTGTGCTTCCTATCGTTTATGATATTGCTATCAAAAATGGTATCCGCCCAGAGCGACCAATGGCAGCAAGCTCAATAGCTTCACAAATGGGCATCATAGCAAGTCCAGTTTCAGTTGCTGTTGTAACTCTTACAAGCTTTCTTATTAATGCTAAAACTCACCTAGCTGGCTTTGATGGGTATTTAGATCTTTTAAAGATTACAATTCCATCAACATTTTGTGGCGTTTTGGTGGTAGGAATTTTTAGCTGGTTTAGAGGCAAAGATCTTGATAAAGACGAAGTATTTCAAGCAAAGCTTCAAGATCCTGAGTTTAAAAAATATGTTTATGGCGATAGTGCGACACTTTTAGGCAAAAAGCTTCCTGGCTATCAATGGGCTGCAATGTGGATATTTTTAGGCTCTATTCTTGTAGTTGCGCTTCTTGGATATTTTAAAGATCTTCGTCCAAGCTGGACCACTTACAAAGATGCAACAGTCGTTCAAGTAATAGCCAACCTCCCGACTGAACAAAAAGTCTTAAAAACCTTAAAAATAAAAGATGCTAGCATCCAAACAGAGGCGGCTGAGCTAAAAGTAGCAAACGATAAGCTAAATGCTAACCAAAAAGCTCAATCAGTCAAAATCATCGGCAAAGATGCAAATCAAACTCTTACTCGCACAGCTGATGGTGCAGTAACATATATAAATGAAAAAGGCGCAAAAGAAGAATTTCAAGGTGCTTACATTAATATAAGCAACAAACAAGCATCTTCAAAGAGCTTAAGCATGGTTCATGTCATCCAAATTTTCATGCTTTTAACTGGCGCTATCATTTTAATCTTTACACCAACAGATGCTAGTAAGATCGGTAAAAACGAGATATTTAGATCAGGTATGATCGCTCTTGTTGCAGTATTTGGTATCTCTTGGATGGCTGAGACTATGTTTGCAGTGCATACTCCGATGATGAAAGAGGCGCTAGGAAGCATCGTAAAAGAGCACCCTTGGACTTATGCGGTTATGCTCTTGATTATCTCAAAATTTGTAAATTCTCAAGCTGCAGCCTTGGTTGCATTTGTGCCATTAGCTTTAAATATCGATGTTAATCCTGCTATCATTCTAGCCTTTGCACCAGCTTGCTACGGATACTACATCCTACCAACATATCCAAGCGACCTTGCAGCTATTCAGTTTGATAGAAGCGGTACGACACATATTGGTAAATTTGTTATCAATCATAGCTTTATCATTCCGGGTCTTATTGGCGTTATATCCTCTTGTATATTTGGCTATATTTTTGCAACTGCTTTTGGATATCTATAATAGATAAATTCTCTTGCTGCTAGTAATTTCTAGTGGCAAGAGTAGAATTTATCAAAGCTTATCTTTAAATTTTTGTTTATTGCTCATATAAACGAAGCTTAGCACCTCAGCTACGGCTCTAAAAAGATGTGCTGGTATCGTATCATCGACTTCACAAATTTTATAAAGCTCTCTTGCGAGTGGTGGATTTTCATAAATTTGCACACCATTTTCAACGGCTATTTTTTTTATTTGCAGTGCTAAAAAATCAACACCTTTTGCAAGTATTATCGGCGCCTCGTCACGACTTTTATCATATCTTATCGCCACGGCGTAGTGAGTAGGGTTTGTGATGACTACGTCAGCTTGTGGGATATTTTGCATCATTCGACGCTTGGCTGCACGCATTTGGGCTTGACGAATTCTGCCTTTTACCTGCGGATCTCCTTCCATTTGCTTATACTCATCTTTTATCTCTTGCTTGCTCATACGAAGGTCTTTAAAGTATTGAAAACGCACGATAAGAAGGTCAATAAGTCCGATCACAAAAAGGATAAAAAGCATGACGCTAACAAGAATGATGAGCTTTTCTTTTAGCCAAGCAAGCTGATCAAACATAGAAAAAAAGAGCGTGTGTGGCAGCTCCTTTATAAACTGCAAGAAAAAATAAAATCCAACTCCAAAGACGATGCTAACTTTTAGCACGATTTTGATGCTATCTATCACTTTTTTCATCGAGAATAAATTTTTTAGCCCTTTTAGCGGGTTTATCTTGCCAAAATTTGGCATTATAGGCTTTGTAGTAAAGATAAATCCAAACTGCATTACATTTGCGATGACACCAGCGATTGCCACACAGATACAAACTGGAAGTATCATAAGAAGCGACCTTGCAAAGGTATTTACGACAATCATTTTTACAGTTGGCAAGGTAAGTGGCTGACCGATAAATTTTGAGTAGTAGATATAAAGTGAGATGATCTGTTCTTTCATAAAATTTAGCATCGCAAGTAGTATGCCAATAGCAATAACTAGGGTCACGAAGCCTGATAGGTCTTGACTTTTGGGAACGTTGCCGTCATTACGGGAGTCTTCTATCTTTTTGGAGGTGGGTTCTTCAGTTTTTTCTTGGTCTTCGCCTGCCATCTTTTTCCTAGGGTTGCTTAAATTTGGGCGATTATAGCCAAAATGCGGTTAAAATATCCGCTAAATTTAACTTTTTGTGAGCCAAAAAACTAAGCCATTTTAGGCGTTTTTGGCTAAAATTAGCAAAAATAAGGAGACGCAAAATGTCATTTTTAGAAGGCTTATTTAACATTTTCAAAGCCAAAAAACCACCAAAAAGCGATGAAGAGCTACTTTTAGACGAGTACGCAAGCATTTACGCCGAGATAAAAGAGAAAAATTTAAACGATTACGACTTTTTATTTAAGCTCATACGCTCGCTATCTTTTTCAAGAGCTAGGCGTTACGATTTTTGCCTTGAAAAGTGCCTAGCTGATGGCGACGACGAGGCATTAAATAATCTCATTTTTCAATACGCTAAGCTAAATTTACTCCCAGGATGCAGCGGTGGATATGATCAGTGCGAGAAGCTGATCCCTGCATTTTTTGCTATCGCTTGTGGTGATACAGATAGTATGGCAAGGATCTTTCCAAAAGGCCTGCCACCCAGCAAAAACGGCTATAAATTTCTATGCGTCATGCACGATCTGCTCACGGCGATGCTTTGGCAAGATGAAAATTTACTCACCCCTGCTCTAGAAAAGGCTCGCACCTTTGCAGAGTCTAAAAAACCAGCAAACGAAAGAGAAGCGGTTAAATTTGTGCTAGCCTTGCATGAAAAAGATACGGCTGCCATGAGCGAGCATTTGCAGAAATTTTGCTCCACTTTTGGCAGGACAGATGCGCCCAAATTTGAAAAACGACTTTACATTTTTGCACACGGACTTCATGCTTTGGCACGCTACTTTTTACCGCTTGAACTCTTTAAAGAGATAAAGCTACCAAAAAATGAAAATTTCAGTAAATTTTACGCACAAAGGCTCTTTCAAAATGAAATTCCTAAGCCAAAACTTTATTTTGTTTTTCCGCCTGAGCTTGAACTGATAAATGTGATCTTAAGCGCACCAGTAGCCAAAACACTGATATATCAGCCACATTTGCCAAGTGACAAAACATTTTTATTAGATCATACATCTATGATAAGAAATTTAGCTGACGAGATCATAAGATCAGGGGCATTAAAGTAGAATTTATAAACTTTTGGCTAATATTCACACCTTACAACCAACAAAGCTCCATAAATCTTTTGCAAAAAAGTGCTTTTTGGTCTTACCAAATTTTAGAAAGGTAGAGTATGTCAAAATACGCTATATTTAAGCATGGCGGCAAGCAATATCGTGTTAGCGAGGGTGAGTACCTTAAGCTAGATCACTTTAGTGCTGAAGCTAAATCAACCGTTGAGATTACAGAAGTTTTAGCTGTAAATGACGGCGAAGTAAAGGTAGGTGCGCCATTTGTTAAGGGTGCAAAAGTTGTTCTTGAGGTCGTTAATGAAGGCAAAGACAAAAAAGTAGTTATCTACAAAAAACGCAGACGTAAAGACTCAAAACTAAAACGCGGCTTTAGAAGACAATTTACACGTGTAAAAGTCGTAAGTATTGCAGCTTAAGGAGATAAGATATGGCACACAAAAAAGGTCAGGGTTCAACCCAAAATAACCGTGATAGTATCGGACGCCGATTAGGTGTTAAAAAATTTGGTGGTGAGTTCGTTCGTGCTGGAAACATAATCATCCGCCAAAGAGGAACAGCAACTCACGCTGGAAATAACGTAGGTCTTGGCAAAGATCACACTATTTTTGCATTAGTCGATGGCTTTGTAAAATTTGAAAGACTTGATAAAAACAGAAAAAAAGTATCTGTTTATCCAGCTGCATAATACCAGGGGCAATCGCCCCTTTTTCTTTTAAATCCACTCAAAAATTTAATTTATCTTTTCTAATTCTTTGATTATTTTTCTAGCTCTATTTTTCCAAGTATTTTCGCTCATATTCTCATAAGCATTTTTTGAAATTTTATTTAGCTCATCATTACTTAACGTCTTTATATAGTTAAATTTTTCTTCTAGACTTTTTTTATCTCCTGCTTCGTACAAAAAACCATTTTTGCCATCTTTTACTATCTCGGCAACTGGTGGAAAATTTGGAGCTAAGACAACGTTTGAGTTTGCCATATACTCAAAAAGCTTTAGCGGAGTGCTATAAAGAGAATAAGCACTTTTTACACTAGGTATTATCAAAATTGTATTGTTTTTAATGAGACTTTTTACAACTTCTTTTTGAGGTAACATCCCTTTAAAACATACCAGACATTCGATCTTTCTTTCTTTAAGAGTATTTTTTAAATTTATAAAACTATTTCCACTATTCTTACCATACAGCTCGAGTTTTATCCTGGTTTTTAAAGCAAAATCCAGCATCAGATCAAGACCTTTCCATAACAAGAATGAGCCATAATAGTTTATACTTGAAAAATCAAAATCTTTTTTCTTAAAAACATAATCTTGTTTGCAACCATTATAGACAACTGCCGAATTTGTTATTTGTAAGTCAAAAAATTTTCTAAGTTCATTTAATGTGCTGATATTGTGCGAAAAGATAAAATCAGCATCTTTTAGTATCTCTTTTTCCATATTATAAAGTGCTTTGTTGCCCAAGGTAAAACACTCATGCACTTCAAATACAACCTTTTGATTGGATATTTTATTTTCTAGTAAAAATTTAGCTATCTTTAAATGTCTCGTATAAAATATTGCGTCTTTATTTGAATAGTTATTTATTATCTTTTTTAGAAAAAAATTAAAAATTTTATTACTTTTTAAAAATAGAATCCTTTTTCTTACAAACAATATGTCATTAGCTTTTAGCTTTAAAGCGAATTTCTCATTTACCTCATTTAAATTTAAAGGAGACTGCGGTAAGACCAGTTTAGCATCGCACATATTACTAAGCTCAAAAAATGTATTTAGTATTGCTATCTCTCTTGCATTACCTTGCGGAATTTGTTCTGGATATATGTAAAATAGTTTCATGAATCACTCCTTGTTCTTGCATAAAAACACTATAAAAAGACCAAGCATTACATAAAGATGAGTAAAGTACATAGTTTCAAATAATCCCCTAAATATATAAGTGAAAAGTATGCTTCCAAATATTGCTATATAAAATTTGTTGTTTGACAAATACCTTTTAAAAGAGACAAAAAGTATATAAAAAACAAGTACAATAAAAAGAGCAGTACCTACTACACCATAATGATAATACTGACCAATAAATACAGGCTCATCATGATATGGATGTTTGGTGCCATCATTTTCTATGCCAGTTGGACCAAGATCCTCATTGTTAATATTTTTATCATTTAAAAATTTAGTATATTGCTTACCGCCAAAACCTATGCCTATGTAAGCTCTATCAGAGCTAAAAAGAAGCGGTAATCTTTTTATTAAAATATCTCCTCTACCAGAAGTATAAAATCCTTGTGAAATCTTAAATTGTAAAAGCGTGGAGTTATAGTAGACGCAAGCATAGGCAGCAAATAAAAATAGGCAAAATATCATAGATTTTTTATTTATAAGATTAATTTTTTCATTTTTAAATATTAGGACTAATATCACTACTAAACTTAGAACAAGTGCAAGCCATGAGCCTCTTGCTCCTGTAAGCAAAATAAAAATTAAGCTAATAATGATATTAAAAATAGTAATAAAAAATTTATAAAAATTATTTTTTATAAAAAATAGTGATATCAAAGAAAAAATGAATAAACTATCAAAGAAACTTGAATAAAATCTATCGATAGGTTGAATCAATTGATTTTTTGCATTTCTTAAATTTAAAAGCGTTCCTTCTTCTATTCCTTTTACAAAAAAATGTAAATTGTCTAAACTTAAAGCTATAACCATGGCAAAAAACAACCATTTTGAATTTTTATAATTACCATCATGCCAAAGGAGAATAATAAAAATAAATACAAAAGCTCGTTTAAATTCACTAAATGCTGAAAGAAATGCATTTTGGGTAGTGTCATAAGGAAAAATTGATATCCCGAAAACATATAAATTTAGTAAAATAAAAAGCAGCAATATAGTTTTATTGTTCTTTATATTATTTTTTATATTTTCTAATGTATTTTTAGTATTAATAATAAAAAGAATCATAGTTGAAAATAGAGCCAAATATATACCTAAATTCTTTACAGCAGTAATATGTTCGTTATATTGACCTATTAAAAAAAGAGACAACAAAAATAGAATTGAACTTTTTAAAAATGTTATCAAATTTGATTTATTTTGAAGTGTCATTCAACACCCCTTTATAAAATTTTTGTATATCCTCGGCGATCTTATCCCAAGAAAAATTCTCCTCACACATTTTTCTAGCATTTGTAATGATTTTTAGTTTATCTGACTCTTTTAAATTTAAAATATACTCTTTTACTTCTTTAGCAAAATTTTCAAACTCAAAAAGCTTACAATTTTCACCATCCACCATATACTCTTTACTGCCGCCACCTGCTCTTGCTATAACAAAACTCTCACAGCTCATGGCCTCTATGCCAACCATGCAAAATGGCTCTCTATCATTTAGAGGAACAATAGTAAAATCAAAGCTATTATAGGCAGTGTAAACTTTATCTGGTGAGATATTATCGAGAAAATCTATATTATTTAGGTTGTATTCTTTTATCTTTTTAACAAGACTTTTGTAGTATTCATAATTATCTTTTCTTTTAATTATTTCACCTATTATTTTAAAATTGTACTCAGATAAATTTTTAAATTCTCTTGCTAGTTCAATCATGTATTCAACATTTTTTTGACTAACTATTCTTCCCACAAAACCAATAATAATTTTTTTATCTTTTTTAAAATTTATTTTTTTAAATTTGTCTATATCTACACCATTTTTTATAACTTTATAAATTTTTGCATTAGGTAGATCTTCAAAATTATTCATAAGAAAATCACTACAAGCTATAACAGCATCAAGCTTATCAAAATTTTTATTTTTAAAATCATAAAAATTATGCAGGTGAAGGATCACTTTTATATCTTTATTCCAAGTTTTTATCTTTTTTGCTAACTTCTCTACACCATTATGATAGTTTTGAAAATGCACAATATCAGGATTTATTTTTTTTATCTCATTGAAAACTCTGTCATTGTAAGAGTAGACGTCCCAGCCTAATATCTTTTGAAAAATTCTTTTATAAATTTTTGAAAGGCGAATCCTATGGTGATAAACACCATCCCTATATTCTTTTAATGGCAAAAATTCATCATCTATACAAATAGTATGAGGCTCATAAAACCAAAGCCTCTTTGCTACTTCATTTGTCCAGGTCTGAACAGCGGCACCCTTGAGTGGGGGTATGGCATAAAAATTACTTACATAAGCTACTTTTTTCATAACCCAACCAGTTCCTGTGCAAATTTTGACCACTCGTACATGCCTTTTATGCTCTCTCTTGGTCTTAAATTTTCTATATTTTCTAGCGTTAAATTTATTTTTTCTATCATGTCGCTTTCATCAGAAATTTTAAATTTATACCCATTTACTCCATCTTTTATTATTTCTTTCATGCCGCCATTTATACTAACTACACAAGGTTTATTGGCGGACAAGGCTTCAATTACGGTTATGCCAAAAGCCTCATGACCAATGCTTGGCTGCAGATAGACGTCGCAGGCGTTATAATACTGATTTAACTCATCATGTCTGGTAGCACCGATAAAAATAACCTTTTGGCTTACATTAAGTTTGGTTGCTAGCTCTCTTAGACTTTGTAAATTTTCACCATCGCCAACAAGCATAAATTTAGCGTTTTTGATCTTGTCTATATTTTTCACCATCAAGCCAAAGCCTTTCCAGCCAACTACTCTACCAACGCTTCCTATTAAAATTTCATCACTATTTACGTCAAATTTTTCTCTTATTTTTTCTTTTAGTGATGCATCTGAATAAAACTTCTCTTTATCTACACCATTATAAACCACTTTTATCTCTCTGCCATATCTTTTTCGTAAGATGTCAGCATTTGCGTCACTCACACTAATGATTTTGTCAATAAATTTAACAAAAAAGCGATCAAAAAAATAAAAATCCTCTCCACCACTTACAAATATAGTCTTTAAATTTTTATCATATTTTTTAAGTAGATATGCTACAAAGAAATCAAATGGTTTATGAATAACTAAAACATCAAATTTTTGAGACTTCAAAAATTTTCTAGCATTAAAATAAAAACTAACTCTCTCAACAAATTTCCTAAACCTATTGCCTAGTTTTAAAACCTTCTCTCTTGGGCAAAAGTCAAACATTTTTAGTTCAATATTGCTTTCTTTTAAAAAGGCTGGCACAAATTTACCTCGCCCAGTACAAATAGTGACTTTATGGTCTTTCATAAGCTCTTTAGCCACAGAATAATAAAAAGTTTCAACACCACCTATTTTTAATGCAGTTGTTACATTGTAAAGTAGAATTTGCAAGATTTTATTCCTTGAATTAGTTTTTGGGCTAATTCTATCATAAAAGCAGCTTTTACCTTGATGAGATTTAATAAAAAACAAATTTTAATTATTTAAAAGATATAATCCAGCCCAAATTTAAAAATAAAAAAATAGATAAATTTAAGGTAAAAAATGTTTATAGATAGTGCAAGATTGACTTTAAGTTCGGGACATGGTGGAGCTGGAGCTGTGAGTTTTCGCCGTGAAAAACACGTCATTTTAGGTGGTCCTGATGGCGGAGATGGCGGAGATGGCGGAGATGTTTATTTTGTTTGTGACAACAATACCCATACTTTAGCAAACTATAAGGGTAAAAGAGCCATGAAGGCTGGCAATGGTGAAGCTGGCATGGGCAAGCGAATGACTGGCAAAAAGGGCGAAAATTTAGAACTCATAGTCCCTCCTGGCACAGCTGTTTATGATGCACAGACAAATGAACTACTCTGTGATATAGTTAGTGAGGGTCAAAAGACGCTATTTTTAAAGGGCGGTAAAGGCGGACTCGGAAATTTTCACTTTAAAAGCTCTATCAACCAAGCTCCAGAATACGCACAAAAAGGTATGCCTGAAGAGAGTATTGAAGTAAGGCTTGAACTAAAGCTCATTGCTGACGTGGGCCTTGTTGGCTTTCCAAATGTTGGCAAATCAACCCTCATCTCAGCCGTCTCAAACGCTAAGCCACAGATAGCAAACTACGAATTTACCACGCTTACACCAAAGCTCGGCCTCGTCGAGGTTGACGAATACAGCGGCTTTGTCATGGCCGATATCCCTGGTATCATAGAGGGGGCTAGCGACGGACGCGGCCTTGGCGTGCAGTTTCTAAAGCATATCGAGAGAAATAAAATTTTGCTTTTTATGATAGATAGTGCAAACTACAGAAGCATGAGCGAGCAGTTTAGTGTGCTAAAAGAGGAGGTCGCTAAATTTTCAAGCGTGCTTGCTAATAGGGACTATGCGATCGCTATCACCAGAGTTGATGCAGCGGAAAATTTAGATGAAAATATAAAAGAATTTATGAAAAGTATAAATTTAGGGCCAAGACAAGATGGTAAATTTGTTTATAAACAAGACCTATACAGCTTTGACGCAAAAAAACCATACTTTGTTTTACCGATCTCATCAGCGACAAATGAGAACATCGACGAGCTTAAATTTGCACTGCTTGAGCTGCTAAAAAAGGAACTTTGAGTTGCAACTTTTTAGTGCTTTGGGCATAGAAATTTGAGAGTATAAAATTAAGAAATTTTTTTGCATTATGCTATTTTACTTTAGCGCATATAGCTGTGATCCAGCGGATCCGGCGTATATGTTTTTGGATTACAATGACATAGATCGTGACGGCATGCTAAATTTAGATGAG
This sequence comes from Campylobacter concisus, assembly GCF_002165775.1. Lineage (NCBI taxonomy): Bacteria > Pseudomonadati > Campylobacterota > Epsilonproteobacteria > Campylobacterales > Campylobacteraceae > Campylobacter > Campylobacter concisus. The sequence continues at coordinate 181,948 of NZ_NDYP01000002.1, forward strand.
TGGACGTCCTGCAAAGTGCCATCAGCACTAAAAATAGCACCAGATCTATGCACTAGTGAGGAATTTAAGAGACTGGATCTTGATCGTAGTGGCAAAGTTAGCATTAATGAGCTAGGAAGTTTGATATTTCAAAAGATTGACTGGCGTGAAGATCCATGCGTCTTTTGGCCGCCAAGCAGTCAAAAAGCAGATCAAAATAAAAGTCGTTGAAATTTAAAGGAAAGTGATGAATGTAGTTTTTATGGGGACGCCTGATTATGCCGTTAGGATACTTAGGCACCTAAAAGAGGCTGGCTTTAATATAAAAGCAGTCTTTACCCAGCCTGATAAGCCAGTTGGTAGAAAGCAAATTTTAACCCCAAGCGAGGTGAAAATTTACGCACAAAATGAGCTAGCAGGCGTGCCAGTCCTTACGCCAAATACGCTAAAAGATGAGGCGGTAGTTAACAAGCTAAAGGCATTTGCGCCTAAATTTATTGTAGTAGCAGCTTATGGCAAAATTTTGCCCCAAAGCGTTTTAGATGTGGCAACTTGCATAAATTTGCACGCTTCGATCTTGCCAAAGTATAGAGGCGCAAGCCCCATACAAAGCGCGATCCTAGCAGGCGAGAAACAAACTGGCGTCACAGCTATGCTAATGGATGCTGGTCTTGATACTGGCGATATGCTAGACTTCATCTACACACCTTGCGAGAGTAAGATGTCAAGCGAGCTTTTTGGTGAGCTAGGCGAGCTTGGCGGCGAGCTAATCGTAAAAGTGCTTAAAAATTTTGAAAATTTAAAACCACAAAAGCAAGATGATGCACAAGCTACGCACTGCAAAAAAATAAGTAAAAGCGACGGGCTTTTTAGCTTTGATGAAGAAGCAGGGCAAATTTATAATAAATTTCGTGCGCTTACACCTTGGCCGGGGATTTATCTGGCAAGCGGGCTAAAAATTTTATCGCTTGAGCTAAGTGAAAAAAATGGCAAGAGTGGAGAAATTTTAAGCGTAGAAAAAGATCACGTTGTGGTTGCTTGCAAGGGTGGGGCGGTCAAAATTTACGAGCTTCAAGAGCCAAGTAAAAAGCCAACAAACGCAAAAGCATATATAAATGGTAAGCGTCTTAGTGTTGGCGACAAGATAGAGTAATAATCAAAATTTAATAGGAGAAAATATGAAAAATGCGTTAAGTATAGCAGGTGTTGATCCAAGCGGCGGAGCTGGAGTTTTAGCTGATATAAAGGTCTTTATAGCACACGGTGTATATGCGATGGGAGCGATTACGGCGGTCACTGCTCAAAATACAAAGGGTATATTTGGCATGCAACTAGTTGAACCAAAGCTCATCGAGGATCAGATTAAGGCGATATTTGACGATATAAAAGTTGATGTGATAAAAATAGGCGTTGTCCCAAGCGTTGAGATCATTAAAAGCGTCGCAAAAACATTAAGAGAGATCAAAAATTTACCGCCAGTCGTGCTTGATCCTGTAATGAGCTGTAAAAATGGCGACATCTGGCTAGAGGGCGCTGCAAAAGATGCGATCGTGGAGGAGCTATTTCCACTTGCGAGCGTAATCACGCCAAATATCTTTGAAGCGCGTGAAATTTTAAAGCATGAGCTAAAGGGCGAGGGCGAGCTGAGAGAGGCTTGCAAGGATCTTTTGAAATTTGGCACAAAAAGCGTCTATCTAAAATGTGGCGAGATAGAAGGCAAGTCGCTTGATATATTTTATGATGGCAGTGAATATGAAATTTTTAGCGATGAGCGTATAAAAACGACTGCGACACACGGCTCAGGCTGCTCGCTATCAAGCGCTATAGCTTCAAATTTAGTAAATGGCCAAAGCCTAAAAGAGAGCGTAAAAAATGCGCATGATTATATCTTTAACGCTATCAAAAACGCGGTTATAATCGGCGGTGGACAAAATCCGGTAAATCACTTCTATAAATTTAAGGTGTGATTTGAAAGTAGAGTTTTTTCAAAGTCTGCCTTCGACGCAGGAATTTTTGATAGAGGCCCTAAAAAACGGCGAGATAAAAGCTCCGTATATGGTTGTGACGTATAATCAAACCAAAGGCATCGGCAGCCGCGGCAACAGCTGGGAGGGACTTGGCGGAAATTTATTTATGTCATTTTGCATAAGCGAAGATGAGCTGCCAAGCGATATACCTCTGCCCTCGATCTCGATATATTTTTCTATGCTGATGCGTGAAGTCTTGAGCGAACTTGGCTCAAAGTGCTGGCTAAAATGGCCAAATGACTTTTATGTGGACGAGCACAAAATAGGCGGCACTTTGACAAATAAAGTGGATGAAATTTACATCTGTGGAATGGGGATAAATTTAACGAGTGCGCCTGAAAATGCGGGCATTTTAGACATAAAGACTAGCGTAGATGAGCTAGTTTGGGGCTTTGTTAGCATGCTTGATAAAAAGATTTTATGGAAGCCAATTTTTAGCAAATTTAGGATAGACTTTTGCAAGTCAAAAGGTTTTATTACGCATATTGCAAATAGAGCTGTTTCGCTTCAGGATGCTGAAATTTGCGATGATGGAGCGATCTTACTAAATGGGGAAAAGGTATATTCTTTAAGATGAGCGAGATAATAACAATAGCTAATCAAAAAGGCGGCGTTGGCAAGACTACAACAGCCGTAAATTTAGCCGCATCACTGGCGGTTGCTGAAAAAAAAGTATTATTAATAGACATCGATCCACAGGCAAATGCGACAACTGGACTTGGTTTTAGCAGAAGTGACTATGAGTTTAACATTTATCACGTCTTAACAGATAGAAAAAAGCTCTCGCAAATCGTATTAAAAACTGAGATCCCAACACTTTTTTTAGCTCCGTCAAATATAGGACTTGTCGGCATTGAGCAAGAATTTAACGATCAAAATAAGGATTATAAACTAATCCTTAAAAATAAAATTTCAGAAGTTGTAAACGACTATGATTTTATCATCATCGATAGTCCTCCGGCACTTGGTAGCATTACGATAAATGCTCTTAGTGCAAGTGATAGTGTTATCATCCCGATTCAATGTGAATTTTATGCACTTGAGGGGCTAGCGCAGATCCTAAATACAGTCAAGATTATTAAAAAAACGATAAATCCAAAGCTAAATATAAAAGGCTTTTTACCGACTATGTTTAGTTCGCAAAATAATCTCTCAAAAGAGACAATTGCAAATTTAAAGCAGCATTTTGAAAATAAGCTCTTTAAGAGTAAGGACAGCAAAGAGGAATTTGTGGTCGTTCCAAGAAATGTGAAACTTGCTGAAAGCCCAAGTTTTGGCAAGCCAGTGATACTTTATGATATAAAATCACCAGGCTCGATCGCGTATCAAAATTTGGCATATTGTATTTTAAACTAAAAAATAAGGAAAAAAATGGCTAAAAAAGGTGGATTAGGGCGAGGACTTAGTGCGATACTTGAAGATGTAGAGCAGGCCTACAGCAAAGAGATTGCAAATTTAAACGACTCTGAGATAGTTGAAGAGATAAATATAGATGAAATTTTACCAAACCCATACCAACCAAGAACACATTTTGATGAAGAGGCCTTAAAAGAGCTAAGTGCCAGCATCAAAAGGCACGGACTAATACAGCCAATAATCGTTATCAAAAAAGATGATGGCTATATGTTAATAGCTGGTGAGCGCAGATACCGCGCCACAAAGATGCTCGGAGCAAGCAAGATAAAGGCGATCATCGCTGATATCAAGTCTCAAAATTTAAGAGAGCTTGCGCTTATCGAAAATATCCAACGTGAAAATTTAAATCCAATCGAACTTGCAAAGTCGTATAAAGAGCTCATAAATGAGTATAAGATCACACAAGATGGCCTAGCAAACATCATCCATAAGAGTAGAACTCAGATAACAAATACTATGAGGCTTTTACTTCTTAGCGACTACACGCAAAAACTTCTACAAGAAGATAAGCTCACGCAAGGCCATGCTAAAGTTATAGTAGGACTTAGTACTGAAGAAGAAAAGATGGTTGTTGATACGATCATCGGTCAAAAGCTAAGCGTTAGAGATACAGAAATTTTAGTAAAAAAGATAAAAAATAAGGAAGAGATAAAAGACAAAAAGCCAAAAATTTCTGAGGAAATGAGCAAAAAATTATCAAATTTACAAGAAATTTTTAAAAATTTAAAGATAAAGACAAAAGTAAAATCTGGCAATCTAGTTTTAGAATTTAATAATATTTCACAGGTGGAAGAATTTATTTCTAGGCTAAAATAGAATTACAAATTTATTTTTATTTTTAGTAATTTATTGTAAAATCAGACTTTAATTTGAATATTAAATAACACTTAATGATAAAATAAGGAGAGTGGATGTTAGAAATAGATGTGCCATTGATGCTTTTAACGGCTATCGTTTTCTTGGTATTGATCGCTATTTTGAATTCCTTGCTGTATAAGCCAATGCTCAAATTTATAGATGACAGAAATGCTTCTATAAAAAATGATGAAGAGAGTACTAGCAAAAATGCAAGTGATCTAAGCGTTCATGAAAAAGAGATTGAAGAGATTATATTAAACGCAAGGACTGAGGCCAATAAAATAAGGCAAGAAGCCTTAAATTTGGCAAAAGAAGAGTCTTTAAAAGAAGTAAATGCTGTAAAAACTAGTTTAGAGGCTGATTACAATGAATTTTTAAATGCTCTAAGCTCTCAAAAAGATAACTTAAAGGCAGATCTATCAGCTAAACTACCTGAACTTAGAGCGGCTTTAAATGCCAAGCTCTCTAAAATTTAAAGGAAATTTATGAAGATAAAAATTTTATTTTTTCTAGCACTTCCATTTCTAGCATACGCTAGCGAGCATGGTGGAACAAACTACGACATAGTTGAGAGAACGCTAAACTTCTTACTTTTCTTTGCCATTTTGGTCTATTTTGCTGCTAAGCCACTAAAAGCTCTTTATCAAAGCAGGATCGATAGGATCGCAAATAAGCTTGAGAGTATCCAAGAGAAGCTTCGTGAGTCAAAAGCTAAAAAAGATGACGTTTTAAAGCGTGTAGAAGAGGCTAAGCAAAATGCAAATGCTCTAATCGAAACTGCGAAAAAAGAGGCTGTAAATTTAGCTGCTAAAGTTAAAAAAGAGGCTCAAAACGATATCGCAAATATCGAAAAAGGCTACAAAGAGCAAAAAGAATTTGAAGAGCGCAAGATGACAAAAGGCGTTGTAAATGAAATTTTGAGCGACATTTTCTCAAGTGATAGCCTAAAAGTCGATCAAAAAGAGCTTGTAAATATCATACTTAAAAAGGTTAGCTAATGAATGAAGTAGTAGCTAAAAAATACGTAAAGGCGATCTTAAGCGACGTAAAGTCCAATGAACTTAATGCATTTGTTGAAAATTTATCAGAGCTAGCTGCTGCTTTTGCTAGCGATAAATTTAAAAGCATTATAAGTTTGCCGACATTAAAGGCTTCACAAAAGGTTGAATTTGTACTATCTTTGGTTAAAAATCAAGATGCTAAATTTGCAAATTTTATAAAGCTTCTTGGTGCAAACAAAAGACTAGAGCTTATACCTGCGATACTAGATGAGATGAAGATAGAGCAATCTTTGCTTGAAAATACATATCGTGGCGAGGTTGTTGGAAATTTTGATCTAAGCGCTGAGCAGCTAAAAGCTTTGGAAGAGAATTTCTCTAAGAAATTTAACTCTAAGATCAAGCTTGATGGCTCAAAGAGCGATTACAACGGTGTAAAAGTTGAGTTAGACGATTTAGGTGTCGAGGTAAATTTCTCGATCGACAGACTAAAAAGTCAAATGAGTGAATATATATTAAAAGCAATTTAAAAAGGAGTGAAAGCGTGAGTGCAAAAATTAAAGCTGACGAAATTAGCACGATAATCAAAGAGCGTATTGAAAATTTTGATTTAAGTGTTGATGTAGAAGAGACTGGTAAAGTCATCTCAGTCGCTGATGGCGTTGCTAACGTTTATGGTTTGAAAAACGTTATGGCTGGCGAGATGGTTGAATTTGAAAGCGGCGAAAAGGGTATGGCTCTTAACCTTGAAGAGAGCAGTGTTGGTATAGTTATCCTTGGAAAAACTAGTGGCATTACAGAAGGAAGCTCTGTAAAAAGACTTAAAAAACTTCTACGTGTTCCAGTTGGTGACGCATTGATCGGCCGTGTTGTAAATTCACTTGGTGAGCCAATCGACGCAAAAGGACCAATCGAAGCTACTGAATCTCGCTTCGTCGAAGAAAAAGCAAAAGGTATAATGGCTAGAAAGAGCGTTCATGAGCCACTTCAAACAGGTATCAAAGCTATCGACGCACTTGTGCCAATCGGCAGAGGTCAAAGAGAGCTAATCATCGGCGACCGCCAAACTGGTAAAACAACAGTTGCGATAGATACTATCATCAACCAAAAAGGTCAAGATGTCATTTGTATCTACGTAGCTATCGGTCAAAAACAATCAACCGTTGCTCAAGTCGTTAAAAAACTTGAAGAGTACGGTGCTATGGACTACACGATAGTTGTAAATGCTGGTGCTGGCGATGCAGCTGCGCTTCAATACCTTGCTCCATATGCTGGCGTAACAATGGGTGAATATTTTAGAGACAACTCTCGCCATGCGCTAATCATCTATGATGACTTATCAAAACACGCGGTTGCTTACCGTGAAATGTCTTTGATCCTAAGAAGACCACCAGGTCGTGAAGCTTATCCAGGCGACGTTTTCTACCTTCACTCAAGACTTCTAGAAAGAGCAAGTAAGCTAAATGACGCACTAGGCGCTGGATCTTTGACAGCTCTACCTATTATCGAGACACAAGCGGGCGACGTTTCAGCTTATATTCCAACAAACGTTATTTCTATTACAGATGGTCAAATTTTCCTTGAGAGTGACCTATTTAACTCAGGTATCCGCCCAGCGATCAACGTTGGTCTTTCTGTATCTCGTGTCGGTGGTGCAGCTCAGATCAAAGCTATTAAACAAGTTTCTGGTACACTAAGACTAGACCTTGCTCAGTACCGCGAACTACAAGCATTTGCTCAGTTTGCAAGCGATCTTGACGAGAGCTCAAGAAAACAACTAGAGCGCGGTCAAAAGATGGTTGAAGTACTAAAACAACCTCCATATTCTCCGCTTCCAGTTGAGAATCAAGTAGTTATTATATTTGCTGGTGCTAAGGGCTATTTAGATGACGTTGCAACTACAAATGTAACAAAATTTGAAGCTGAGCTATATCCATATATCGAGGCAAAATACCCTGAAATTTTTGAGCAGATCAGAACTAAAAAGGTTCTTGATAAAGAAGTAGAAGAAATTTTACATAAAGCGTTGAAAGATTTTAAAGCGACTTTTGCCGCTAACTAGGGCTAAGATATGTCAAATTTAAAAGATATAAAACGAAAGATCAAGAGCGTCCAGAACACTCAAAAGACGACGCGTGCGATGAAGCTTGTCTCAACAGCAAAGCTTCGCAAAGCTGAAGAGGCTGCACGCTATTCTAGAGTTTACGCACTTAAGATCAATGAGGTTTTATCAGAGATAGCTTATAAGATCAATCAATACGCTTCAGTTATGACTGAGAGCAAATTTTTTAATACAACAAAGAGTGTAGAAAAGGTTGATATTATATTTGTGACGGCTGATAAAGGGCTTTGCGGTGGCTTTAACGTCCAGACTATAAAGACAGTTAGGCACATGATCAATGAGCTAAAAGCCAAAAAGATCAAAGTTAGACTAAGAGCTGTTGGTAAAAAAGGTATAGAATTTTTCAATTTCCAAGGTGTTGAACTACTTGAGACATATGTCGGAGCTAGCTCTTCTCCTACTTATGAAAAAGCTCAAAAGATCATAAAAGATGCCATTGATGACTTTACAAACGGCATAACAGATAAAGTAGTGCTAATACACAATGGCTATAAAAATATGATTTCTCAAGAGATTAGAGTAAATGATATTGTGCCTATTGAGCCGTCTAAGATAGTTGCGGTTGAGACAAATTCTTTGATGGAATTTGAGCCAGAAGACAACTATACTAAGATTATGGATGAATTGCTCAATAAATATTTTGAGTATAGTATGTATTATGCTTTGGTTGATTCTTTGGCGGCTGAGCACAGTGCTAGAATGCAAGCTATGGATAATGCAACAAACAATGCTAAAGAGCGCGTAAAACAGTTAAATCTTGCTTATAATAAAGCAAGACAAGAGTCTATTACCACTGAGCTTATCGAGATTATCAGTGGTGTTGAATCAATGAAATAAAAGGAGTATGAATGAAGGGTGTTATTAGTCAAGTTATGGGCCCTGTGGTCGATGTTGACTTTAATGACTACTTGCCGAAGATCAATGAAGCTATTGAAGTTTTCTTTGAGGTTGAGGGCAAGAAACATAAACTAATATTAGAAGTTGCTGCTCACCTAGGTGATAATAGAGTTAGAACGATCGCTATGGATATGAGCGAGGGTCTGACTCGTGGCTTAGAGGCTAAAGCGCTTGGTGCACCTATAAGTGTGCCAGTTGGCGAAAAAGTTTTGGGTAGAATTTTTAACGTAGTTGGCGATTTGATCGACGAGGGCGAGAGTATAAATTTTGATAAGCATTGGTCTATCCACCGCGATCCTCCTCCATTTGAAGAGCAAAGTACGAAAAGTGAAATTTTTGAAACTGGTATCAAGGTGGTTGACCTTCTAGCTCCTTACGCAAAGGGTGGTAAAGTAGGCCTATTTGGTGGTGCTGGCGTTGGTAAAACGGTTATTATTATGGAGCTTATCCACAACGTTGCATTTAAACACAGCGGTTACTCTGTATTTGCAGGCGTTGGTGAGAGAACTCGTGAAGGAAACGACCTTTATCACGAAATGAAAGAGAGTAACGTTTTGGATAAAGTTGCCTTGTGCTACGGCCAAATGAACGAGCCACCAGGGGCAAGAAACCGTATCGCTCTAACAGGTCTTACAATGGCTGAGTATTTCCGCGACGAGATGGGACTTGACGTTTTGATGTTTATCGATAACATCTTCCGTTTCTCTCAATCAGGTGCAGAGATGTCAGCTCTACTTGGACGTATTCCATCAGCTGTTGGTTACCAGCCAACTCTTGCAAGTGAGATGGGTAAATTCCAAGAGAGGATCACATCAACCAAAAAAGGCTCGATTACCTCTGTTCAGGCTGTTTACGTTCCAGCTGATGACCTTACAGACCCAGCTCCTGCGACCGTTTTTGCTCACCTTGATGCTACAACAGTTCTTAACAGATCTATTGCAGAAAAAGGTATCTATCCAGCCGTTGACCCACTTGATTCTACTTCAAGAATGCTCGATCCTCAAATTTTAGGAGCAGATCACTATAAGGTAGCTCGCGGCGTTCAAGCTGTGCTTCAAAAATATAAAGACCTTCAAGATATCATCGCTATCCTTGGTATGGACGAGCTTAGCGAAGAAGATAAGCTAACTGTTGATAGAGCAAGAAAGATAGAGAGATTTTTATCTCAGCCATTCTTCGTTGCTGAAGTATTTACAGGTAGCCCTGGTAAATATGTAAGTCTTGACGAAAACATCGCTGGCTTTAAGGGAATTTTAGAAGGTAAATATGATCATTTGCCTGAAGCAGCATTTTATATGGTCGGAAATATAGATGAGGCTTTAGCTAAAGCTGAGAAACTTAAGGCTTAAATTTAAAAAGGAAGCGTAATGGATAAATTACATTTAGAAATCGTAACTCCTCAAGGTCAGATATTTAATGATGACGTGAGTAGTGTAGTGCTTCCAGGTAGCGAGGGTGAGTTTGGTGTTTTACCAAACCATGCCTCATTAATATCTCTTTTAAAAGCAGGTATTATAGATATAGAACATAAAAATAAAAAACATGACGTTGTTGCGATTAACTGGGGCTATGCAAAGATTGACGAAGGTAAGGTAATAATACTTGCTGACGGTGCGGTTTACGTCTCTGGCGATAGTGAAAGTGAGCTTGCAAATTCATTGGAGGCTGCTAGAAATTTGATAGAGAGCATGAGTAGTGATACAAATGCTTTTGCAGCAACTATATCTAAAATGGAAAATGTAGTGAGAACTAGATAAGTGGGCGGTATAGATTTATTTTTAAATTACATTCAAAGAAGTAGTTTTATTACAATTATTGTTTTAACTTGGCTGTCAATATATTTTATAGTTAGTTTCACAATTCTTTTTTCAAGAATGGCTGGTATTGGAGCTTGGCAAAAACGTGAGCAAAATGCACTTGAAGCACTGCTTATGGGTGCTAAAAATATTCCAAATGATTCGTCTTTGAGAAAATGTGCAAGTGGAAGAATCTCAAGAGAAAAACTAAACGTATGTATAAGTATAGCCGAAAAAAATGCTACAAGTGGACTAACGTGGCTAAGTGTAATAGCATCTACTTCGCCTTTTATCGGCCTTTTTGGAACCGTTGTTTCTATTTTAGAGACATTTTCACAGCTTGGAAATGGTGGAGGTTCATCACTTGGTATTATCGCTCCAGCTATTTCAGAGGCACTTGTTGCAACTGGTTGCGGAATTTTTGTTGCCATCCCAGCATATACATTTAACTTACTCATAAAAAGAAAAGCTTATGAATTAATGAGTGTTATTGAGCGTCAGGCTGATGTAATGATAGCACTTAAAAAAGATGATGAGATACTATAAATGGCCGTTAAATTTACCGATGAGACACCAGAGCTAAATATAACTCCTCTTGTTGATATTATGCTTGTTTTACTAGCCATTTTAATGGTTACTATGCCAACCATAACATATCAAGAGGATATTACTCTTCCGGATGGTTCAAAGGCAAAAACTTCAACATCTAAGCAAAAAGACCTTATAGTATCTATAAATTCGCAAGGACAAGTTAGAGTTGATCAGAGTACTATGAGCCTTGCTGAGTTTCCTGATAATATCGCATTAATGAGTACAAAATATGATAAAACCTCGCCTATCTATATAAAAGCTGATAAAAATTTAAAATACGATGATGTTATGTTTGTATTAAAGACTTTGAAAGGTGCTGGTTTTAATAAAGTAGCTTTAGAGACAAACGGTTAAAATGTCAAATAAAGTTAAATTTCCAACGATTAGTTCGTTTCTTGTAGCATCTTGTATTTACGTTATTATTATACTTGTTTTGTTTATAAAGCTTACTTTTTTTGCAGAACCTCCTAAAAAATATACCGATGATAAAGATGCTATTATGGATGTGGTTATGGTTGATAGAGAAGTTGATCAAACCATTAAAGCTCCAAAACAAGCAGATGAAGTAGTTAAAGAGACAAAGCCTGAACCTAAAAAGGAATCTGAAGAAGATAAACAAGAGACTACAAATAAGCCTGTTGTACCAGATGAACCATTACCTGCCCCAAGCTTACCAACTCCTCCAAAAGAAGAGCCAAAGCCTGAGCCTAAAAAACCAGAACCAAAACCAGAAATTTTAAAACTAAGTGAAGAACCCAAAGAAGATATTAAGCCAGAGCCAAAACCTGAGCCTAAGCCTACACCAAAGCCAGTTGAAAAGCCAAAACCAAAAGAGCCAAATATAAAAGACCTCTTTAGTGACATAGACCCTGCAAAACTCAAAAAAGATGATGGTATAAAAAAGGACGAAAATAAAGTGCAAAGCCGTAAAAAAAGCGAAGCTTCTAGTTCAAAAGCCGCAAAAGAAGCTAGTGATATAATAAAGAGTTTAAAGATAGATCAAAATCCAACTGCTCCAAAATCACAATCTACTGGTACTTACGATCCACTAATGGGTGCGATAACAAAACAAATTCAAAGAAGATGGCAAAGCTATAAGGCTGATTCTGCAAATTTGGCCAAAGTTAAAGTTATGATAGATCAGAGCGGAAATTTTAGCTATGAAATTTTAGAGCTATCATATAATGAAGAATTTAACGCAAAAGTAAGAGAGTGCTTAGAAAAACTTACAATGGAGAAATTTCCATTCAATCCAGACAAAAGCACTACTTTTAATTTAAATTTAGAAGATAAAATAAACTAAAATTTATAAAATTATGGAGTAGAGATGAAGAAAATTTTTCTTTTTTTATGTGTTGCTCTAGGGCTTTATGCTGCTGATGCGACCATATCTGTTGTAAATCAAGGTATTGCCTTGCCAAAGATAGCTTTGCAAGATGCAACAACTGCTGTTAGCGATATGGCTTTTAAAGATAAATTCTTTAAAATCATGCTAGGAGATCTAAAGGTTAGTTCCGATTTTGAAGTAATCGAAGATCATGTGCCTTCTACCTATGAAGGGGATGCGACTACTAATACAATGAGCGATAAAGGCGTCGAGCTTATCTTTAGATATGCTCTTGAGGGCTCTATGGGCTCACCTCTTACTTTGAGAGTAAAACTGATAAACGCTAAAACAGCAACTACAAGATATGAGAAGGTTTATACTATGCCAGACGGCGCAAAGTATCCGTTTTTGGCGCATAAAAGTATAGTTGAGCTTACTAATGAGCTAAATTTACCACCAGTTGGCTGGATGGAAAAATTTATTATTCTTTCAAAATATACTTCAGCTCGCCAAAGCTCTATCATAGTTGCAGATTATACACTTACATATCAAAAGACCATAGTAAGTGGCGGACTAAATATTTTTCCTAAATGGGCTGGAGCTGATCAAAGTAAATTTTACTATACATCTTATGTGAATAATAAGCCAACTTTATTTAGATATGATCTAAATTCTGGTACAAAAACAAAGATAATTGATAGCATTGGCATGCTTATAGCCTCAGATGTTAGTAAAGATGGAAGTAAAATTCTATTAACCATGGCACCAAAAGATCAACCAGATATTTTTATCTATAATACAAATAGTAAAAATTTGACGCAGATTACCAATTATCCAGGTATAGATGTAAATGGAAATTTTGTTGATAATGACAGTAAGATAGTTTTTGTATCAGATAGGCTTGGTTATCCTAACGTTTTTGCAACTCCTGCTATTTCTGGCGGAAGCGTTGAACAAATGGTATTTCATGGTAAGAATAACAACTCTGTAAGCACATTTGAAAATTATGTTGTTTATTCAAGTAGGGAAGCAAGTGGTAGTTTTAATATATATCTAATTTCAACTCAAACGGATTTTATACGCCAGCTTACAGCAAATGGCAAAAATAACTATCCAAGATTCTCAAGCGATGGGCAAAGTGTTGTCTTTATAAAAGAGCTTGGCGGTCAAAGTTCATTAGGGATTGTTAGGCTAAATGAAAACAGAAGTTTTCAGTTTCCTTTAAAAGTAGGAAAAATTCAATCTATAGATTGGTAATATTCTGATAAAATTTAAAATTTTTGTGATATAATTCGACCAAATTTCTAAAAAAGGATAAGGAATGAAAAAAGTAGTTCTAGCAAGTGTTGCAGTTGCAACTTTATTGTTGAGCGGTTGTAGCTCAAAAAACCCTGAAGTTGATATGAATTCAAATTCAAATCAATCTGCAGACAATTCAGGTAGCATGAGCGATGCCGATAGATTAGCAGCTCTTATTGCTAACATCGAGAGTCAAGTTAAAAGTGTATACTTTGACTTTGATAAATTTAATATCAAAGCTGATCAACAAGGTGTTGTTAGCTCAAATGCATCAGTATTCAACCAAGCTGACGCTCAAGCTCTTTCTATAAAAGTAGAAGGTAACTGCGATGAGTGGGGTACAGATGAGTATAACTATGCTCTTGGTTTAAAACGTGCTAAAAGTGCTAAAGATGCTCTTGTAAGAAATGGCGTTAGTGCTGATAGAATCGCTGTAGTTAGTTTTGGAGAAAGCAATCCAGTTTGTACAGACAAAACAAAAGCTTGCGATGCTCAAAATAGACGTGCAGATTTCAAAGTACTTCCATAATTTATAATTAAATAATAATGAACAAAAAAATAATTGTAGTGGCTCTGATTGGAGCCACTATCTCCATTACCTCTGGCCAAGAGATTTCAGCTTTTGATGCAGGCAATATGGATAGTGCGAATCCATATGGTCTAACTGATAATGAAAAAGTTACCTTAAATAATAAGCGAAGCGTTCAAAATATTGAAGAGAATATGAATAATGTTTTAGAACAACTTCAAGGTTTGCAAAGCTTGATTGAGAGCATGAGTGCTAGAATGAATAAGCTTGAGCAAAGAATAAATGATATAGAGACGAAGGTAAATGGTGGCATAAGTGATTCTGGTGTAAGTTTGACATCATTGAAGGCTTATGTTGATGAAACTAGAGATATACAAGACAAAAACTACAAAAATATTACTGCTGCCTTAAATAAATTAGGTGCAATAATGGATAAAAATGCTGCTCAACCAAAGCAAAATGCAAATCCAAAACAACAAAGTAAGCCAACTTCAAATTTTAGTGGAAAAAGCGATAAAGATATTTTGGCTGATGGCATTAAGCTTCTAAATTCTGGCAATAGCACAGAAGCAGCTGAATATTTTGAATATTTAAATAAAAAAGGCTATAAAACTGGTGCAACAAATTATTATTTAGGTGAAGTTGCTTACAGTCAAAAATCATACAGTACAGCTATACAATACTATAAAAAAAGCATACAGAACGAAGATAAGGCTGACTATACACCAAAACTTCTATATCACACAGCTATAAGCTTTGATAAGATAGGTGACACGCAAAGTGCAAATAGATTTTATAAGGCTTTAAAAGTCGGTTATCCAGATAGTAAAGAAGCCAAAGCCTCTCCCAATAGAAACTAAATTTTAATCTTTTTTAGATATAATCCCACATTAATCAAAAAACCAAATCTAAGGAGATTATTGTGAGTAAAGATCAAGTTATAACTATGTTTTACGAACTAAAAGATGCTAATACTGGTGAAATTTTAGAGTCAAACATGCAAGAAGGTGGCCAAATTTCGTTTATAACAGGGCATGGCCATATTATAGAAAAGCTTGAAGAAGAAGTAAGCAAATTAAAATCAGGCGAAAGAGCAACTATAAGCGTAAAGGCAGCAGAGGGTTGTGGTGAATATAATAACGAAGCCATTCAGTCGTTACCAAAAGAGCAGTTTGCTGGTATAGATTTACATGAAGGAATGGAACTTTTTGGTCAAAATGAGGATGGCTCAAGCGTTCGTGTTATTGTTAAAGAGATCAAAGATAACGAAGTAACAGTTGATTTTAATCACCCATATGCTGGTAAAGATTTGTTATTTAATGTTGAAGTTTTAGAAGTCAGAGATGCGACAGAAGATGAAAAAGCAACAGGTATGGTAGCCGGGGCTCATACTTGCGGTTGCGGTGGTCACGATCATGAGCATGAACATGAGTGCTGCGGGGGTCATGGACATGGGCATGGACACGGACACGAGGATGGTGGTTGCGGTTGCGGTGGACACGGACATCACCATCATTAAGAAGCTAAAATGAAAAAAATTGCTTTTGTTTTTGCGGGCCAAGGCTCGCAAAGTATTGGTATGGGAAAAGACTTTTACGAAAATTTTTCTACTGCTAAACTACTTTTAAATGATGCTTGTAATGACACTGGCATTGATTACAAAGAGCTTTTATTTACACAAAACGATAAGTTGGATAAAACAGAATTTACTCAGCCAGCTATTGTTTTAAACTCGCTAATGACTTATTTGGCTTTTTCAAATTTTATTAAAGAAAAACCAGAATTTAGTCTTGGGCACTCACTTGGAGAATTTACTGCTCTTGCAATTAGTGGAGCATTTAATTTTATTGATGCGATTAGGCTTGTGAATTTACGTGGTAAATTTATGCAAGAAGCTTGTATTGGTAAAGATGCCGGCATGATGGTAGTTCTTGGACTTAGTGATGAAGTGGTTGAAGAAATTTGTAAAAAAGCAAGAGAAGAAGGTTTGCAAATTTATGCTGCAAACTACAACTGCGATGGACAAATCGTTGTCGCTGGCGTAAGAGCTGATCTTGCTAGCTATGAAGCAAAATTTAAAGAAGCTGGCGCAAAAAGAGCAGTGCTTTTAAATATGTCAGTAGCAAGCCATTGTCCGATACTTGAGCCAGCTAGTGTTAGGTTGGCAAGTGAGCTTGAGAGTACTTTGGCTACCAAATTTTCTCCAGTTGTCTCAAACGTAAATGCTAAAATTTATACCGATAAAAGTGAAGCACTAGTTCTGCTAAAAGAGCAGCTAATAAAACCAGTTTGCTATAAACAAAGCATTAAAAACTATGAAAACGATGTTGATTGTTTTATCGAGCTTGGCGCTACGACGCTAAAGGGCATCAATAAAAAAATTACTGAAAAGCCAACTTATAGTATTACTGATATGGCAAGTCTTGAAGAAGTTGTGAAAATTTTGGAGGAGAGATGATAGCGATACTAGGAGCCATGCAAGAGGAGATAACACCGATCCTTGAAATGGTTGGTGAATATAAAACTGTTCAATATGCAAATAATAAATTTTACTTAGCAAACTATAAAGGAAAAGAGCTAGTCATTGCCTATTCAAAGATAGGCAAGGTAAATGCAGCCATAACGGCAACTTTAATGATAGAAAAATTTAAGGCCTCAAAGTTGCTCTTTACTGGCGTAGCTGGCTCACTTGATGAGAGTTTAAAAATAGGCGATATGCTTTATGCTACTAGCTTAGTGCAACATGATCTTGATATCACGGCTTTTGGCCATCCTTATGGCTATGTACCAGGCACAAGTATATTTGTTAAAAGCGATGAAGGACTAAATGAACTGGCAAAAAAGATAGCTGATAAAAAAGATATGAGCTTAAGTGCTGGTATTATTGCGACCGGAGATCAGTTTATCTGCGATAATGAAAAGAAAGCTTGGATAAAAAAGATATTTAATGCGAGCGCTACCGAGATGGAAGGTGCTAGCGTTGCACTAGTTTGCGAAACACTTGGTGTGCCATTTTTTATACTAAGAGCTATCAGCGATGGAGCTGGTGATGCAGCAGAGTTTGACTTTGATAAATTTTTGCAAGATTCAGCAAATGTTAGTGCAAAATTTATACTTGAAATGGTAGAAAGCTTATGATAGAGCTTAGTAAAAGGCTTCTTAGGCAAGTTGGTCAGACAAACGCCAGATACAAGATGATAGAGGGCGGAGATAAGATCTTGCTTGGTCTTAGCGGTGGTAAAGATAGCCTCGCACTAGCTCACGTACTAAAGCATATCCAAAACGTTACACCTGAGAAATTTGAGTTTAAAGCAGTAACACTAAGCTACGGCATGGGTGAGGACTACGCTTATCTTACGAAGCATTGCAATGAGCACGGAATAGAGCATGAAGTAATAGATAGCTCAATCTTTGAAATTTCAAAAGAGAAAATCCGTAAAAATTCTAGCTTTTGCAGTTTCTTTTCTCGTATGAGAAGAGGTTATCTTTATACTTACGCCTTAAAGCATGGTTTTAATAAACTCGCGATTGCTCATCATTTAGACGATGCAGCGGAGAGCTTTTTTATGAACTTTACATATAATGGTGCACTAAGGACGCTTGCTCCAAAATATACTGCAAAAAATGGAATCACGGTTATTAGACCGTTTATCTTCATTCGCGAGAGACAGCTTCGCGAAAATGCTATCAAAAATGAATTAAGAGTCATTGGCGATGAAGCATGCCCTGCAATGAGATTTGACGTAAAGATGCCGCATGCTAGATATGAAACCAAACAGCTTTTAGCGACTTTAGAAAAAGAAAATCCAAAGCTTTTTACTTCGCTAAAAGCAGCATTTGAAAATATCCATACTGATACTTTTTTTGCTCTCAATAGCAGTAGTGAAGAGTAAAATTTTACTTGCTTTTTGGGACTAATCCCAAGAAGCAATCTATAAATATTTCTATTTTAATTGGCTTTTATCAAAATAAATACAAAATGTATGAATAGATGAAATTCTTGTGCTTGTGCATAAATCAAAACTGTCATATACAACAAATACAAAAGCATTTAGTGCAAAAACCACTGGTTAAAATTTTGTAACTTAGAAAATTTAAGCTTAAAAAAATAGTCATGTGCTTTAAATATTAAAAAATAGCTATTTAAAATAGCAAGCTATAACTTAAAGTCCGTCAAGTAAAATTTTATAAAGTCGGTTTATCTCATCGTCATTTAGCTCGATCGTGCTTTTTGTATCAAATAAATTTTTGATCTTGCTAGCGTCAAATTCGCTCCTATCAAGGCAGTGCTTGTGAGAGGGTAAAAAACCACGAGTTAAGCAAAGCTCACTCTCTATCTCCTCGTCGCAGATGAAACACTCAAGCTCGCTGTGAAGCCTACCTTCATACTCTAAAATTTTAACGTAGCTTTCGATGATAAGGCGTTTTGGATTTTGTAGCTGCATCTGTTTGGCGCAGCGATCAATCTCATTAAAATAAATTTCATCGAGCTGCTCGACCTCTTTTAGATGATCATAAAGTAGGCGCATGAACTGCTGCCAAATGATGAGCTTGTCTCGCTCTAACAGCCATTTAAAGCCAAGATGAAGTATGCTTCTAAGCTTTGGTAGAAATTTTGCCTCTTGCTCTAGCTCAAAGTCGATCTTGTAGCCGGTCATGATATTTGAGTGGCGTGCGCCAAAAAATCTATATGACTTTACGAGCAAATTTGGCGTTAGCACAAAGACTAAAAGGTCCTCGTCTCTGACCTTTTGCACGCGCAGGATATAGCCTTGCATCTAGGCAAAAAACTCCTTTATACGCTCTCTCATCGCTGTCGCGTCTTTGATGAAATTTATATCGTTTCTAAAGGTTGTTGCACCGTCGATGCCCTTGCTGTACTGATGCAAATGCTTTCTAAATATGCAAAGTCCATGCTCTCCGTAGTGCTCGATCATCGCATCAAAGTGAACTAGGATGATCTTTTGTTTTAGCGCCTTATCTACGCTAGTTTTGGTCTTTATCTCGTGAAATATCCAAGGATTACCAATGCTTGCTCTACCGATCATTAGGGCGTCGCACTTTGTGAGGTTTAAAATTTCATCTGCATTTTGTGCGTTGATATCGCCATTTGCGATGACTGGGATTTTCACGCTTGCCTTTACCCTAGCGATCGCTTCGTAATCAACCTTTGCGCTGTATCCGCCAGCTCTGGTACGCCCATGTACTGCGATATAGTCTGCGCCGGCTTCTTCGCAGGCTTTTGCTATCTTTTTTTCGTTTTTGTCGTTAAAGCCAAGTCTAAATTTAACGCTTAGGCTCTCTTTGTTTGAGACACTTTTTATGGCTGAGATGATGCTTTGAAGCTTGTCAAGATCGTTTAGTAAAGCAGAACCCGCACCTTGTCTAACGACCTTTGGCACAGGGCAGCCGCAGTTTAGATCGAGCCCATAAATTCCATTAAATTTATTGATGATTTGCACAGCTTTTTTTATATTTTCTGTGTCATTACCAGCTATTTGAACGACGTAAGGCTCTTCGTTTGGGGATTTTTTAATCATTTCAAGAGTTTTGTCACTACTCTCATATACTAGAGCATTTGCGCTGATCATTTCACTAACAGTGACATCACAGCCAAATTTCTTAACTACGCTTCTTAGTGGCAAGTCAGAAAAGCCAGCAAGAGGTGCTAAGAAAAGTGGTTTTTTGCTAAAGTCTATCATTTAAAAAATAGCGAGCTAGGCACCATTTTGCCGTTATCTCGTAAAAACAGCAAGACTTTTATCTCTTTAAACTCATCTGGGTCGCTACCTTCGATAGCCTCTCTTACTTTATCAAGCATCTGAAGCTCAAATAGCGCATATACGTAAGCCTCATCAGCATCAGTATGGATGCTTTTTAGCTTCTCAAAGATGCCGATAAATGCATCTGGTTTTAGCTTATTTTTAAGCATTATGGCTGCTTTGTCGTATTGTGCTTTTGTTACTTTTGCGTTGTTTAAAAGATCAAAAATTTCATCACTGCTTATATCGATCTCGTCATTTACAAAGCGGGTAATAATAAGCATTATATCTTCACTTGCTAGCTCAAAATTTAATCTTTTGATCTCGCTAAAAGAAGCTACTTTTATAAGTTTATCAAATGCAGCTTTTTTAAGGCTCTCATTTTGATCTTGATTTTTAAGTATGTCAAGATAGTAAGTAGGTAGTTGCTCGATCTTATTTAGCTCATTTAGGATATTCAACTTGCTATCTTTTGCTAGTCTAAATTTCTTTAGATCGACAATCTCTTTATTTTTTATACTTTTTATAGTTTGTAAGATATTGTTTATCTCAGCATCATCTACACCGACATCTTTAAGCTCGCCTACTGGTGAGATAGAGCGAGTGAGCTGCGAGGCGATCTTGTAAGTGTCGGTTTTGAAGTCTTTATTGCTCTCAAAGCCAAGAAGCGTCTCTTTGGCTAAGTCTTTATAAAGCTGGCTATCTTTTTTGATCCATTTTTTATATCTATAAAAAGCATATCCATGATAAGCGATATGAAGTAGGGCAAGAAGTGCTAAAACAGCTACTGGAAGAGCGACCCAAATAGCAATTGGCAAAGTTATAGTTTGGCCTAAAAGCTCAAATGTGTAATCAGAACTATTAAGAGAATAAGTAAGTCCTGCAACAACTACTATGTATATTATGCAGTAGACGAGAAATTTTCTAGTTTTCATATTTTCTCCTTAGTTTTTTGCTGTTTTTTCGATTATTTCACGGCAAGTTATGCAGTATTTTGCATGTGGTTTTACCTTTAATCGTGGTATGCTGATCTCCTCTTCGCACATATCACAAATTCCATAAGTTTTATTTGCTATCTTCTCTAGTGCTTCATCTATCTCTGATAGCTCTGCTCTTTGTTGCGTCGAGATGGAATGCTCTATTAGCTGGTCTGTATTTACTGAGGCTATATCAAACTCGTCGCTTACACCACTATCTCTTAAGCCATTTACTTCAACAGATGAATCATAGATGTTTTTTTTGATCTGTAATTTTCTTTCTTCAAGTAATTTTTTAAAAAAATTTAGCTCAGTTTGTGTCATTTATATTCCTTTATTTGTGG
This sequence comes from Campylobacter concisus, assembly GCF_002165775.1. Classification (NCBI taxonomy): domain Bacteria; kingdom Pseudomonadati; phylum Campylobacterota; class Epsilonproteobacteria; order Campylobacterales; family Campylobacteraceae; genus Campylobacter; species Campylobacter concisus. Next base: position 202,870 of record NZ_NDYP01000002.1, read on the forward strand.
TATGGGTGGTTTGCATTTATGCAAAGTGCTCTAAAAATTTGCTCAAAAAGTACAAGCTTGGCAACCTTATGAGCCATCGTCATCTTGCTTAAGCTTACAATTTTTTGTGCTTTATTCTTTAAATTTTGGCTAAGGCCATAAGCTCCACCTATGAAAAAGTTAATTTGTGAATTTGAGTTTAAAATTTGTGCAAATTCTTGGCTGTCAAGTTGCAAACCATTTTCATCAAGCATTATGCAAAAACCTTTTAAATTTGGCTCGTAAATTTCATCATAAGCTCTTAATGCTTCGCTTTTTCCAGTACTTTGAGCTTTTGCTATTTTTTCATTGAAAAAGACTTTATCGTTTATCTTGGCAAATTTTGCACTCATTTTTATATATTCTTGTATCTCGTTTTCAAAGTTGTCACGTAATGATTTTTGAATGCTAAAAACTGAAATTTCCAAATTTAGCCTTTGGTTTTTAGCTTTAGTTCAAAGTTATTTCCACTCTCATCTTGGTTATTTTTTTGATGTATTGTCTTATTATTTGTGAGAAATTTAACCATATCGCTTATATATTTTTTATGTTCGCTTCTTGGCACAATAGCATCGATTAAGCCATGCTCTAATAAAAACTCAGCTCTTTGAAATCCCTCTGGTAAATCAGCACCAATGGTTTGTTTGATGACCCTTTGACCAGCAAAGCCTATTAAAGCGCCAGGTTCAGCGATTATTAGATCTCCAAGCCAAGCAAAAGAGGCACTAACGCCACCCATTGTCGGATCAGTAAGTATTGAGATGTAAGGTAGTTTTGCTTCATCAAGTAGTTTTAAAGCAGCTGATGTCTTTGACATTTGCATCAAAGAGAATGTACTTTCTTGCATTCTAGCTCCACCTGAAGCACTCACTATGACTAAAGCTTGGCGTTTTTCTATCGCTCGTTTTATCGCTCTTACGATCTTTTCACCCTCAACTGAAGCTAGCGAACCACCCATGAAACCAAAGTCAAAAACAACTAGCTGTATCTCTTGTCCGTCGCATTTGCCTTCGCCGCATATCACTGAGCTTGTGCGTCCTGTTTTTTCTTTATTCTCTGTGATTCTTTTTTTGTATGATTTTTTATCAACAAAATTTAATGGATCTACCGGTTTTAAATTTGCGTCAAATTCTACAAAGCTATCTTCATCACAGATCAAATTTATGCGATCAGTAGCTTTTAGTCTCATATGATAACCGCATTTTGGGCATACATTAAAACAAGCTTCAACTTCTTTGTAGTACATCAGTGAGTGACAATTATCGCATTTTACCCAGTGTGTAGGTGCTTCTTCTGGACGAGGTTGAGCTTTTCTTATCTTTGAAAAAATGTCTGAGAAATTCATATTTTTACCCACTTATATTAAAAATTGTGGGATTATATCTAATGTTTGCCTTGCTTTTTCTTATATGACTTAAAGTTTGTTTATTTGTGGAGGTTTAAAGGGGTAAGTTGGCCCCTTTAAAGTATCTTGCTAGAATCGTCTTCCAATAGTAAATTCAAATGTATTTGTATCATCGCCCTCTTTAGGTTTAAGAGCTTTTGAAAAGATCAGTTGAAGTGGTCCGATAGGAGTTATCCACTCGATGCCAGTGCCAACTGATGATCTTTTTATCTCATTTAGGCTATTCTCACCGATCATGCCATAGTCATAAAATACAACACCACGCATTTTGACACGATCTATTATAGGGAAGCTTATTTCAGCTGAATTATTAAACGAAGTTTCGCCGCCATATTCGTAGTAGTCGCCATTATATTTTACCTTTGGAGATACGGTTCTGCTTTCGTAACCACGTAAGCTTCTTATACCACCAAGGTAAAGTCTTTCGTTGATCGGAGTATATCCTCTTTCCCAAATTTTTCCAAAGCTTGCTTTGTATCTTAAGATAAGATCGTAGTCGATGTACTCTCTAAGGCCTAGGTAGTAGTTAAAATTTGTACGATTTTTAATAAAGTCTATATCGCCACCAAGCCCAGCTATCTCAAATGATGTGCTAGCTATGATGCCACGTCTTGGCAAGTAATAATCGTCGGTGCTATTATATGTTAAAGCTGGAGTTATGGCGCTTTTTATAGCTTTACCTTCTCTATAAATTTCTTTTTTGGTTTTTGTGTTGATATCTCTTAGCTCATCATCTTTTAAAGTAATTTTGCTTTGCTCAATGTTGTAAGTAAGTGATGCGCTTAAATTTCTAGTTAGTTTTCTACCTAGTGTTGTGCTAAAACCATAGCTTCTCTCTTTATATGTTCTCCAGTCATAGTCATTTGCATAGAGTGTTCCGCCAAGGCTATACTCTGAATCGAAAATTCTTGGGTTTGTAAGACTTATCTGACCTGAAAGCTCTCTGTCGCTCTTATCTACGCTTATTTGCCCTTGAAGACCAGAACCAAAGATATTTGTGTCAGAAAGTGCTGCATTTAATAATAGTCCGTCACTACTGCCGTATCCGATACCACCACTTATTGAGCCAGTTGAGGCTTCTTTTACTTTTACTTTTAGATCAACTGTATTTTTATCAACCGGATCTTCTTCTATCTCAACATCATCAAAGTAGCTTGTTCTTTTTAGTGCATCTTTTGAGTCTTGAAGGTCGGTTCTACTATATAAATTTCCTTCAGTTAGATAAAGTTCACGTCTTACAACGCGGTCAACGGTCCTATCGTTTCCTGAAATTTGAACATTTCTTATATATACTTTTTCACCAGGATCGACCTCGTAGTCAATATCGACAGTTTTATTTTCATCAAATTTATCAGTCTTTGGATAGACTTTTACAAATGCATAACCTTTATCAGCAACCATATCATCGAGCTTTTTCATATCTTGGCGAAGTCTTGCTGAGTTCATCGTATCACCAGCCTCAAGCCTAAAGTCATCTATGATCTTTTTAGTATCAAGCTCTAGCTCTTCAGGTGCTGTAATACTTACATTTGAAACCTTATAAGGCTCACCTTCATGAACATAATAAGTAAGATCAGCCGTGTAATTATCAAACGATGAATTTAAATAAGGTGACGAAATAGTCGCGTCTAAATAGCCTTTTTGGAAATATTTGTCTTGTATTCTTGCCGGATCATTTTCAAGCTCAAAAAGTTTAACTTTACCATCATTTCTGCCCCAAAGCCAGCCCATAAATTCTCTACTTTTATTTGCAACTACTGGCTCAATGTCGTCATAATCAAACTCTTTTGCACCGACTAAATTTACATTTTTGATTATCATATTTTCGCCGCGGTTTATGTTAAGTGTTATAAAAAGTGAGCTGTCGTTATCTGCAACTGGTTGTTTTTCTACGTCTACAACGGTATCAAAATAACCCTTTGACTCATAATACTGACGAATTCTCTCTTTAGTTTTTTCTATTGTAAGCTCATCATACATATTGCCTGGTTTGATGTTGATTAGCGACTCGATCGCAGTTTTATCATTTGTTACGACGCCTTTTAGATCGACTCTCGCAACACTTGGCTTCTCTTTTACAGCTACTAAAAGATTGCCATTGCCTGTATCTTCTATGTAGATATCGTCGAAATAATTTTGTTTGTATAAATTTGTGATCGCCTTATCGCTAAGCTTTGGAGTCAGATCCTGACCGACTTTTAAGCCCATTATTTGGCTTGCTACTTCAGGCGAAAGGTGAATTAGGCCTTTAAAATTTATTGACTGGATTGTTTGTGCGCTTAGGCCGCTGAAAGCTAATGCTAATAAAAATAATTTCTTTTTCATTAAATTTAACCTAGAGTTTTAGTATAAGTGCGTATAATATCATATTTTATTTTTAATAAATTTAAATTTTATAATTTTGAAGGTTTTTTATGAAAATAGGCATCATCGGACTTGGTCTTATGGGTGGCTCACTTGGGTTAGCATTAAAAGATGAAAAACTAATCTCATGTGTCAGCGGATATGATAAAGATGAAAATCACAGCAAAAAAGCGCTTGAACTTGGCTTGGTGCATGAAATTTTAAGCATCGATGAGATGAAAAAGAAGTGTGACATCATCTTTTTGGCTGTGCCAGTCGAAGCTATCGTGAGCATCGTGCAAAATTTAACTGACATTAGCGAAGATACAACTATTATTGATTTTGGCTCAACTAAACAAAAGATAATAGAAGCTGTGCCAGAAAAAATTCGTAAAAATTTCATCCCAGCTCACCCGATGGCAGGTACCGAGTACTCTGGTCCTGAGGCTGCCTTTAAGTCGCTTTACACAGGGGCAACTGTCATAGTTTGTGACTTTGCAGAAAGCGCAGAAAAACATGTAAAAAGAAGCGTTGAGCTATTTTCTTGCCTTGGTATGAAAATCATTTTTATGAGTGCGAAAGAACATGATCATCACGTGGGTCTTATTTCGCATTTGCCTCATGCGATTGCATTTTCTCTAGCGAGTGGAATTTTAAAAGAAGAGGATAAAAGGCACATTGTAGCACTTGGCGGACCGACATTTAAGGGCATGATACGTGTCGCAAAGAGTTCGCCTTTTATGTGGAGCGATATCTTTAAGCAAAATAAAAATAATGTTGTTGAAGCCATAAATATGTTTGAAAAAGAGCTAAATTTGTGCAAAGATCTCATCAAAGATGAACGCTGGGATGAACTTTTTGCTTGGATGAGCGACGCTAGAGCTGTAAGAGAAATTTTGTAATTAACTAAAAATTTATTGATTAAATGTAAAATTTCGCAAATAAAATTTAAGGTAAAAATATATGTATAGACGTGGAATTGGTGGTTTTGGTATTGTTGTGCTTTTGCTAATTTTAATCTTAGCCGGTGGTCTTGGCTATGCTTTGATGTCAAAAGATTTTGAGCGAAATGAGCCGATAATCGGTGTTGCTGATAAGGTTTATTGGAATCTTAGAACCCCAATGAATATCAAATTTAAAGATGATAGCGGTATAAAATTTGTACGAATTAGTATGAATGATGGGAAAAATGATCTAAATTTATTAAATCAAATCATACAAAATCCAAGTACTGAGCTTGATGTAAATTTAACCTTTCCAAAGACTGGCTTTTTTGCTCAAAAAGATACTTATGAGATGAATATTGAAGCTGTAGATACTAGTAAATGGAGCTTTTTTACTGGCAACAAAGCTAGTAAAAAGGTTGAAGTGGTGCTTGATACTTCAAAGCCTGATCTTTACGTGCTTTCGCAGTCTTATTCTATCTCAAAAGGTGGTAGTGCGGTTGTGGTCTTTAGAGCAACTGATAATCAGCTAAAAGAGGTCTATGTGCAGACAAATTTTGGTAAGAAATTTAAGGCTGTCCCATTTTATAAAGAGGGCTTTTATGCAGCACTCGTTGCTTGGCCAGTTCAGGTTGAAAATTTTAGTGCTGAGGTCATTGCAAGAGACTTTGCAGGCAACGAAAGCAAGTCACATGTTAGATATTTTTACGAAAATGTAAAGTATAAAACTTCAACTATTGCATTAAATGATAGATTTTTAGATGGTAAGATAGTTGATTTAACTGATCAATATGCAAAAGATCCAAGCGCACTTTCAAGACTTGAGAAAATGAGATTTGTCAATGAAACGCTTAGAAATTCAAACGAAGAAAAAATAACAGCACTTACTACAAATCCTGGCGATGAGATGTTAACTGGCTTTAGTGTGACTCCGTTTTATCCACTAAGAAATGGTAAAAAAGTGGCTGACTTCGCCGATCACCGATACTATACATATAATAACGAGCAAGTAAGTGAGTCTTGGCATATGGGAATAGACTTTGCAAGTGTGGCAGCGGCTCCTATAATAGCTAGTAATGCTGGTCGTGTCGTACTTGCATCCGAAAATGGAATTTATGGATTAAATATTGTGATCGATCATGGATTTGGGCTTTATTCGCTTTATGGACACTGCTCAAGCACTAGAGTAAAAGAGGGCGATATGGTCGCTGCTGGTGATCAAATAGGTACTACTGGAACTAGTGGTCTTGCGCTTGGAGATCATTTGCACTTTGGAATTTTAGTCCAAGGTGAAGAGGTAAGACCTCAACAATGGATGGACAAAAAGTGGATAAAAGACAATATCACAAGTGTCTTAGATGCTGCAAAAGCGATGATAGACAAGAACTAAAAAATTTGCAAAATTGATTTTTTAGTGCTATCATAAGCGGATTAAAAATATAAGGAAAATTCTTGAAACAAACTACTATCGCAAGACGCGTTGAGACCGTTGGTATAGGGCTTCATAAAGGTGAGCCGATAAGACTTATACTAGAACCTCTTGATGCAAATTCTGGTATTATTTTGCACCGCGAAGATCTTGGTATTAGTTTTAAGGCTGAGCCTAAAAATGTGATAAATACGCAGATGGCAACCGTTGTTGGCAACGAAAAGGGCTTTGTTAGTACGATTGAGCATCTAATGTCAGCCATAAATGGTTATGGTATTGATAATATTAGAATCTCTGTTGATGCAAATGAAATTCCAGTCATGGATGGCAGTGCGATAAGCTTTTGCATGCTACTTGATGAAGCTGGCATAAGATATCTTGATGCTGGCAAAAAAGTAATTCTTGTCCGCCGTGAAGTTGAGGTTGTTGAGGGTTCTAAATTTGTGCGAACTTCACCTTCAAGAAGTCCAAAATTTGACTATACGATAAAATTTGATCATCCAGTTATTGGTGAACAAAGATATGTTTTTGATTTTAGTAAAAGCTCTTTTATAAAAAATATAGCTCGTGCTAGGACTTTTGGCTTTTTGAAAGATTTACAACGTTTACAAGCTCAAAATTTAGCTCTTGGCGCATCGCTTGATAATGCTGTGGCAATCGATGATACACATATCCTAAATCCAGAAGGTTTGAGATTTGAAAATGAGTTTGTAAGGCACAAAATTTTAGATGCGATTGGTGATTTAAGCTTGCTTGGAGCGCCTTTGTTGGGCGATTATACAGCATTTGCTGGAAGCCACGATCTAAATCACAAATTAACTCTTGCTTTGATGGCCGATGAGAAAAACTACGAGATCGCAACTCTAAATGGTGAACTTCTAAAAGAGTATCAAAAGGTATTTGCATAGAAAATATTGAAATTTTAGTTGTCTCTTTATCTACTCCGCTTTTAGTTGGAGTATATAAAGACGGCGTAAAATTTGATGAAATTACAACTGATGAACATGTCAGTGAAGCTTTGATAAAAATCTTAGAAAATTTATCCTCTAAATTTAATATCACAAAAATTATCTATGCAAATACGCCAGGAAGCTTTATGGGGTTAAAGGTGGCCTATGTCATCTTAAAGACTTTCTCTTTAGCAAAGGGTTGCGAATTTTATGCGGTTAGCGGCTTTAGCTTAAATGGCAGCCAAGCGATCAGGGCAAATAAAAATTTAAGCTTTGTTTTAAAAGATGGCAAAATTTTACTTGAAAAAGTAGGGCCAGTAGGATTTAGTTTGCCTTTAAATTTAGATGAATTAAAACTAAATTCAGATACACTACCAGATTATATCATCCAAGCAGTTTAGGAGAAATTTTGAATATCTTAGTGCCTGCAACAAGTGCGAATTTGGGCCCTGGTTTTGATGCTTTGGGGCTTAGTTTGAAGCTTTTTAATAGCGTGAAAATCGAGCCAGCAAAATTTAGCTCAGTGTCGATAAACGGCGAAGGCAGTGGAAGTGTAAATTTAAAGAGAAATAATATATTCTTAAGTATTTTTAATGAAATTTTTTTTGAGCTAACTGGTAAAAATGAAAATTTTAGAGTCGTTTTTGAAAATAATATCCCATTTTCAAGGGGACTTGGTAGTAGCTCCGCTGTGATCGTTGGAGCCATTGCTTCAGCGTACGAAATGGCTGGCTTTAAGGCAAGTAAAGAGACAGTTTTAAATAAAGCTATCATCTACGAAACCCATCCTGATAATATCTCGCCAGCAGTTCACGGCGGATTTATCAGTGCGATCGTAAAAAATGGCAATGTTTACGCAAATAAAATAAATTTATGTGACGAGATAAAAGCAGTAGTTGTCATCCCAAATAAGCCAATGAGTACATCCTCGTCAAGACAAATTTTACCAAAGAACTATACGATGAAAGAATGCGTAAATAACTTATCTCATGCCGCTTTTTTAACGTCTTGTTTTTATGAAAAAAAGTATGATCTCTTAAAAATAGCAAGCAAAGATTTGATGCATGAAGAGCGTAGAATGCACGCTTTAGAAGAACTTTTTGAAGTTAGAAAAGTAGCTTATGAAAATGGTGCTTTAATGAGTACGCTTTCAGGCTCAGGCTCAAGCTTTTTAAATATCGCTTACAAAGATGATGCTAAAAATTTACAAGATATTTTAAAGAGTAAATTTAGTGATTTTAGGGTTGAGGTTTTTTCATTTGATAACGATGGATACGAAATTACGCAAAGCTAAAAACAAGTTTAAAAAGATATAATGAACAAAAATAATCCTGTAAGGACATGTGTCGCTTGTAAAATTAAAATTTCTCAGAACTTGCTAAAAAGATACCGCTTAGTAGGTAAAAATTTAGAGCATGGCAAAGGAAATGGTCGTAGCTTTTATCTGTGCGACAAATGTATACAAAAAGATATAAAAATTTTAAAAAAAATAATTGATAAACAAACTAAAGGTGCTTTTATTTGTGATGCACCGAAGTTAAAGGAGATACTCTTAAATGAGCAATGTTAGGATTTCAGAGATCGCAAACGAGCTTGGCTATCCAAGTAAAGAGATAGTAGAAAAAGCTCAAGAGTTAGGATTAAAAGTCAAAACTCACTCAAATGCAGTTAGCCTTGAAGAGGCCGAAGCTATATATGAATATGTTCAAACTGGCGTGATACCAGATAAATTTAAAAAGAAAAAGAGTGAACCTAAACCAAAAAAAGAGCCTAAAAAAGAAGTAGAAAAAGAGTCAGTAAAAAAAGAAGAAAAACAAAAAAGTGAATCTAAAAAAGCTACTACTAAAACTGAGTCAAAGTCGGTAAAAGCTGAGACTAAGAAAGAGACACAAATTTTAGAAGAAAAACAAAAAATCGAGCCTAAAAAAGAAGAAATCAAAGTAGAGCAAAAACAAGTCGAAGCTCTAAGACCAAAAGAGAGCTTGGCTGATGTGACTCAAAAAAGACGTGGCCTTGTGATAGTAAAAAAGAAAAAAGATTATGAAACGCCAATTGCTACAAAAGAAGAGAAAAAGCCTGAACCAAGCATAGCTAATATAAGCGATTTTAAAAGTATGTTTTCATCAAGCGATGAAAATTTAGCTAAGAAAAAGAAAAAAGATAAAAAAGTAGTTGTTGCAAGTAAAAAGGATAGCGCCCAGAAGATGGATCTGCTTGGAGGAAGTGATTTTGGTGACATAGTGCTAGAAGATGAAGATGTAGTCGTTCTTCCTGATTTTAGTTTTAAAACTCCGGCACCAGCACCAGCTCAAAAGACAAAACAGCCAAATGTTATGAGAACTACGGTCAATAATACAATAAATTCTTTTGGCGAGGGCGGCATTCAAAGAAGAGCTAGAAAAAAACACAAAAAGCCTGAAAATAAACAAAACAACGAAGCTGTGACCTCTATAAATATTCCAAAAGAAATTCGTGTTTATGAATTTGCTGAGAAGCTAAACAAACAGCCAAGTGAGGTCATAGGCAAGCTTTTTATGCTTGGTATGATGACAACAAAAAATGACTTTTTAGATGAAGATGCGATTGAAATTTTAGCCGATGAGTTTAATGTAGAGGTTAATATCATCGATGATCAAAAAGAATTTGACTACGTAGCAGCCTATGAAGAAGAGATAAAAGACGATGAAAATCTCCAGCCAAGAGCACCAGTCATAACCATCATGGGTCACGTTGATCATGGTAAAACTTCATTGCTTGATTACATAAGAAAATCACGTGTAGCAGCAGGAGAGGCCGGTGGTATCACTCAGCATGTTGGTGCTTATATGGTAAATAAAAACGGCAAAAACATCACATTTATTGACACCCCAGGTCACGAAGCATTTACTGCTATGCGTGCAAGAGGTGCTGGTGTAACTGATATAGTTATCATTGTTGTTGCAGCAGATGATGGCGTAAAACCACAAACAAAAGAGGCGGTCAGCCACGCAAAAGCTGCTGGTGTACCAATAATCATCGCTATAAACAAAATGGATAAAGAGTCAGCAAATCCTGACCTAGTAAAGACTGGTCTTGCCGAGCTTGATATCATGCCAACAGAGTGGGGCGGAAAATATGAATTTGTGCCAATCTCTGCAAAAACAGGCATGGGTATAGATGATCTGCTTGAGATTGTACTTTTACAAGCTGATCTTTTAGAGCTAAAAGCAAATCCAAAGGCAAACGCAAAAGCAACTGTCATCGAGAGCTCACTTCAAAAAGGTCGTGGCCCAGTCGCTACTATTATCGTTGAAAATGGCACGCTTCATGTTGGAGATACTGTTGTAGCTGGTGTTGCATATGGAAAGATAAGAAGCTTGCTTGATGACCAAGGTAAGCCTTTGCAAGATATAAAACCAGGCGAATGCGGTGTTATAGTAGGTCTTAGCGAGATAGCAGAGGCAGGCGAGACATTAATAGGCGTAAAAACTGACAAAGAGGCTCGTGAATACGCGCAGAAAAAGGCTGAATATATCCGCCAAAAAGAGCTTAGCAAGAGCACAAAAGTTAGTATTGATGAGCTTAGTGCTAAGATCGCTGAGGGTGAGTTAAAGACGCTTCCAGTTATTATTAAAGCTGACGTTGGTGGCTCACTTGAGGCGCTAAAAGCAAGTCTAGAAAAACTAGCAAATGATGAGATCAGGGTAAATGTCATCCACTCAGGTGTTGGCGGCATCACGCAAAGCGATGTAGCACTTGCTAGTGCGAGCGAAGACTGTATAATCCTTGGTTTTAACATAAGACCAACTGGCGAGATAAAAGAAAAGGCAAAAGAGAGTGGCGTTGAAATTAAAACTTATAACGTTATTTATAATTTAATTGACGACGTGAAGGCAATTTTAGGTGGATTAATGTCACCGATAATTAGAGAAGAGCAGCTTGGTCAAGCTCAGGTTCGTCAAGTGATCCATGTGCCAAAAGTCGGTACTATCGCTGGATGTATCGTTACTGAAGGCACGATAAACAGAGGTGCAAAAATTCGCCTTATTAGAGAAGGTGTGGTCGTTTACGAGGGCTCGGTAAGCTCATTAAAACGCTTCAAAGATGACGTCAAAGAGGTTGCTAAAGGTTATGAGTGTGGCGTTGGTATCGAAAATTTCAACGATATTAGAGAAAATGACTATATCGAAAGCTTCAAAGAAGTCAAGGAGAAAGCTACTCTATGAACGCTAACGAGATAAAGCGTATGAGAACAGAGAGTGTGCTAAAAGAGCTCATCCCAGAGGCTTTAGCTACTCTTGAAGATAGCATTTTAAAGGGGCTTTGTGTCACTGATGTCGAGTGTAAAAAGGGCAGATACGACGCCTTTGTTTATCTTGATAAGATGGCTTTTGATGAGCGTGAACAAGAGTATATTTTGGGACATTTAAAGCGAGTTTGCAGACACTTGCAAAACCACTGCATGGCAGCTGAGGGCTGGTACAGATGCCCAAATTTTCACTTTAAATTTGATGATAGGTTAGAGTATCAAAACCATATGGATAAGTTGTTTGATAAAATTTCAAAGGATTTAAACAAAAATGGATAATTTAGACAAACTAGTACGCGAATGCGGTGTCGAGCTTTACGATAGCGAGATCGCAAATGAAAATGGTAGGGCTATTTTTAGAGTTTATATTATAAAAAATGGCGGAGTGAGCCTTGACGACTGTGAAAAAGTGAGCCGTCTGCTCTCACCTATCTTTGACGTGACACCGCCAGTTAGTGGGGATTATAACCTCGAAGTTAGTTCGCCTGGCCTTGAAAGAAAACTTAGTAAGCCATCTCACTTTAAAGCGAGCGTTGGCGAGCTTGTAAAAGTTCAAACTGAGACTGAGAAATTTGCAGGAAGGCTTGTAAAAGCAGACGAAGAGGGCATAGCAGTTGAAAACGAAGAGGGAATCTTTGAGATCAACATCAGTGAGATAAAAAAAGCAAAAACATATTTGGAGTGGTAAATGCTAAGCGACATAGAGATAACTCACCAAACGAAACTAGAACACATCAGTAAAGTTGCCGCAAGACTAGGTTTAGACGAAGACGAGCTCGAGCTTTATGGAAAATTTAAGGCTAAAATTTCTCCTAGACTTGAGCCGTCAAACTCAAAGCTCATCTTAGTCACTGCGACTAATCCAACTCCGTATGGCGAGGGTAAAACGACTATGTCTATCGGCTTAGCCGATGCGCTAAATTCACTTAATAAAAAGGTTTGCCTAGCGCTTCGTGAGCCATCTCTTGGGCCAGTTTTTGGCATAAAGGGTGGAGCAGCAGGTGGCGGCTACTCACAGCTTGCGCCGATGGAGGATCTAAATTTACACTTCACTGGCGATTTTCACGCGATAACATCGGCAAATAACCTGATTTCAGCGATGATAGATAATAGCCTTTATCAAGAAAACCCACTAAAAATAGAGAAAATTTTATGGAAGCGCTGTATGGATATGAACGACCGCGCGCTTAGATTTATCACTGTGGGTCAGGGCGGTAGAACAGATGGCGTGCCAAGAGAAGATGGCTTTAATATCACCGCTGCAAGCGAGATCATGGCTGTGCTTTGTCTAGCTACGAGCCTTTCTGATCTAAAAGAGCGTGTGGCAAATATCATGGTTGCCTACGATAGCGATAAAAAGCCTATCTACGTGCGTGATCTAGGCTGCGAAGACGCTGTTTGTATACTTTTAAAAGATGCGATCAAGCCAAATTTATTTCAAACGCTTGAGCACACACCTACGCTCGTGCATGGTGGTCCATTTGCAAACATCGCGCACGGCTGCAACTCAGTCATCGCAACAAAAACAGCTCTAAATTTAGCTGACTACGTCATCACTGAAGCTGGCTTTGGCTCTGAGCTTGGTGCGGAGAAATTTTTAGATATAAAATGTAGGGTTGCTGGCATCAAACCAAGTGCTGTAGTGCTTGTAAGTACGATAAGATCGCTAAAATATAATGGCGAAGCAAACAAAGATGAGATTACAAAACCAGATATGAACGCTCTTAAAAAAGGTATCGAAAACCTTGGCGGACACATCGAAAATTTAAAAGTCAAATTTGGTCAAAATGTAGTTGTGGCGCTTAATAAATTTGGATTTGACACCGATGAAGAGATAAATTTCGTAAAAGAGTACTGCCGTGAGCTTGGCGTAGAAGTGGCAGTTTGTGAGAATTTCTTAAAAGGTGGCAAAGGTGCGGTTGAGCTAGCTGAACTAGTTTTAAAAGCATGCGATAAGCCAAGTAAGATAAATTTCACCTACGAGATGAGCGATGATACGAAAACTAAGATAGAAAAGGTCGCTAAAGAAATTTACGGAGCTGGTGAGGTGGTCTTTGAAGAGGCCGCTCTTAAAAAGATCGAGATGATAAAAGAGCTAAATTTGAGCCATTTGCCAGTTTGTATCGCAAAAACTCAGTATTCATTTAGTGACGATGCGAAGCTTTTGGGCAGAGCAAAGGGCTTTACATTTAGCGTAAAAGACCTTGACATTAGAACTGGAGCTGGCTTTATCGTAGCAGTTTGCGGTAAGATCATGCTAATGCCAGGACTTCCAAAAGTGCCAGCTGCGGTCAATATGAAGATAGACGCAGAGGGCAAGATCGACGGCTTGTCGTAAATTTGGAGAAATATGAAATTTGTAAAAATACTCTTTTTAATAGTTTTAGGTGTTTTCTTTGTTGGATGCGCAGGAAGATATAAATATAATGTTGAGCCAACGCCGATACAAAAAGGCGTGGCTAAATATATTGTTAGTGATTTTAACCTAACATTGACAAATCAACCAACTAGATACGAGCACAACACTAACTATAAAAATGAAAGCGAACTTCGTGATGAGTTTGTGGAATTTATAAACAAACATCTAAAAGAGCAGGGCATTTTAGGGGACGAAAATAGCTTCAAGATAAAAATACAAATGGACTATGAAAGATGGTTTAACTGGGGTGGCAAGGTATTAAACAAGCCACACTTTCGCTATAGCGTGAAAATTTATGATAACGCTGATAGGCTTTTGGTCTCTTACGCTATACCACTCTCTACAACGAAATATAGCTATTTTAAAGAGATCGCTGTTTTGGCAGAGATTGCTGCTTTTAGGTGGGACGTGGAGGATGAGCCGACCGATATTGACTTGATCTCAAAAACTCTTGTTGATGAGATAAAAGATATAGGAAAATAAATATAGTCTGCTAAGATGAACGACGAATTTTACATGGATCTTGCATTAAGCGAGGCTTGGAAATTTCAAATATTAACCTATCCAAATCCAGCCGTTGGGTGTCTTGTCCTTGATGAAAATGGACAAATTTTATCTTGTAAGGCTCATGAAAAGGCTGGGTATTTACATGCAGAGCCAACGGCGATACTATTTGCGCTTTGCAGGAAAAGTAAAAATTTCCAAGATAAATTTCTAAAAGCATATAATGAAAAATTTTTCTTAAATTTAAAGCCCATTGATCTTGAAGAACAGCCTTTAGAGCCAAAATTTACCTACGAATTTATACTAAAAAACCACTCAAATTTACTAAAAAATGCAAAAACTTATGTCACACTTGAGCCTTGCTCACATCATGGTAAAACGCCACCTTGCACAAATTTACTAAAAGAGCTTGGCTTTAGTGAGGTGATAATAGGCAGCCACGATGAAAACAAAATAGCAAGTGGCGGCGCAAGTTTACTGCAAAGTTCTGGCATGAGGGTGAAATTTGGCGTTTTAAAAGGGCGTTGTGACAAGCTACTTGAGCCATTTTTGGCATATCAAAATGGTGGATTTAGTTTTTTAAAAATAGCTCTTAGTAAAAATGGCGTGGCAAGTGGCGGTATCATCACAAATGAACTTAGCCGCACGCATGTCCATAAACTAAGATGCATCATAGATACGCTAGTGATCGGTGGCAATACAGTGCGAACAGACCGGCCAAAGCTTGACAGCAGGTTGGTGGGCAGCGGTAAAAATCCAGACGTTATAATCTACTCAAGAAGTGATAAATTTGATGAAACGATACCGCTTTTTAGTGTGCCATATCGCAAAGTGAGCGTGCAAAAAGAGCTAAATTTAAAAGGGCTTACTATGTTTGAAGGTGCTGGTGAGTTTTTAAAACTTGCAAAAGATGGCAAACTGGCAAACGTAAAATGGCTACTTATCTATCAAAGCTCAAATTTTAAGGATGGTAAAAATTTAAGCCTTGATCTAAATTTAAAGCCACTATTTAGTGGGAATTTTGGAAACGATAGCTACACTTGGTATGAAATTTTGGATTAAATATCTAAGCCAAAATAGTGCTTAACTAAAAAGCCAATACCAAATGAAATGATCGCAACACCAAAAGTTATCACACACATCTCAATTACTCTTGGTAAAAATTTAAGCTCTTTTGCCACGCTTATGTAAAAGTTGTAAGTGATAATGGCAACAAAGGCAAAGAAAAACATCGACAAGACAGCGTAAAGACCACTTGAAAAGATGAAAAATGGAAGTATCAAAAACGCCGTTGTTATGATGTACGAACCACCTGTATAGAGCGAATAGGTAAGCGGTTTGATCTCGTCGCTTGGATTTTCTTTTGACTCAAGATATGCTGACCCTGCCATGGAAAGTGCAGCTGCAATGCCCATGATAAGGCCCGTCGCACCAACTGATTTTGTATTTGAAAAAGCGAGTGCGATGCCACTTAGCGTGCCAGTTAGCTCAACTAATGCGTCATTCATACCAAGAACGATACCACCGGCATTGACTAGTTTTGTATCTTTTAGCATAGAGATTAAATTGTTTTCATGATTTACTTCTTCTTCATAAATATCTCTAGCTTCAGGATACTCATCAACGATACCAAGATAAAATTGCTCTGCGTCTTCTTCGCGTGACTCCATAAATTTTAAAGTAAAAGATGTACCAAAAATTTTAACAAGTATCGTATAGAAGATGACTTTGAATAAATTTGCAGTTCTGCTCTCGCCTGTTATCTTTTGACAAAAAGCATAATGTCGTTTTTCTTCAGTGATTAATTTACGAAGTATTTTTTTATTCTCTTCATTTTTTTCACTAGCTTCAAGTAGTGTATAAATAGCTGTATCATCTGCTTCGTTTTGTAGCTGTTTTAAAGCACGCTTTTTATCTAGCATAAATTCCCCTTTTTTAAATTTTGTAAGATTTTGAATTTTGAAGTGTAAGATTAGATGGTGCGATCAGCGAGACTCGAACTCGCACACCTAGTGGCACTACCCCCTCAAGATAGCGTGTCTACCAATTCCACCATGATCGCAAAAAGAGTAAAAGCCCCAAAGGGGCTAAATTTAAGCTTTACGCTTAGCCAAGCATTGGGTTTGCGTAAAGAACGATAAGTGTAATAACTAGTGCGTAGATAACTTGTGCTTCGATCATCGCAAGAGCGATAAACATTGTAGTCATAAGTTTGCTACCTACACCTGGGTTTCTAGCTGTTCCGCTGATAGTCGCAGCAGCTGTGTTTCCCATACCTATAGCACCGCCAAGAGCTGCAAGGCCAAGGCCGATACCGCCAGCGATAACTGAATATGATTTGATCATCTCGCCATCAGCGCCAAATGCGAATGCAGCAAGACCAAGAATTAAAAACACGATCTTTTTCATCGTTGCTCCTTTAAAATTTTAAAGCTCTTTCGGATCTGCCCCCTACTAAAACTTTATAAGCCGCAATATTACAAAAATAAAACTTTGTTTCAAATAAAAACACTAAAAATTTAAATTGCCTATAAAAAATTCTTGGCTTAGAAAAATAAAAGTTTTTTTATGTTATCTTTGAAAAAATTAATTTATTCTTAATCTCAGGTAATCAATGATAAATGAAAAATTTTCAAAAATAGGCTTTGTTCTTGCGATGGCTGGTTCTGCTGTTGGACTTGGTAATGCATGGAAATTTCCAACAATGGTGGGAAACAACGGCGGTTCAGCGTTTATAGTTTTATATTTGCTTCTTACGTTTGCTATCGCTTTTGTAGCGTTTTTAGCAGAGCTTAGCATTGGTAAGCTTGGTGAGAGTG
Organism: Campylobacter concisus; assembly: GCF_002165775.1. NCBI lineage: Bacteria > Pseudomonadati > Campylobacterota > Epsilonproteobacteria > Campylobacterales > Campylobacteraceae > Campylobacter > Campylobacter concisus. Next base: position 219,989 of record NZ_NDYP01000002.1, read on the forward strand.
ACGTTGTAAGCTCCATTTATAAACTTGCTCCAAAACACAAAAAAATATGGTCTTTTTCAGGCTTTTTTATGATAGGAGCGATACTTATTGCTTCGTTTTATATGGTTGTCATTGGCTGGATATTAAAGTATATTTATCTTGGCTTTTCGCCACTTTTAAGCAATCAAGAAGAGGCAGCCCAGCAGTTTAATACGCTTTTATCAAATGATTTAAGTAGCGCTATTGTTTGCTTTAGCTTGGTCTTTTTGATGGTATTTTTTGCTGTTTCAAAAGGTGTGAAAAGTGGCATTGAAAAGCTAAATATCTGGATGATGCCGGGCCTTTTTATACTGCTTGTTTGTATACTTTTTTATGCAATTAGTATGGGTGATGGTTTTGTTAAGGCGGCTAAATTTTTATTTGTACCAAATTTTAGCGCGATCACGCCAGATGTTGTTTTGCAAGCTCTTGGACTTGCATTCTTCTCGCTATCTATGGGTGTTGGTGTAATACCGACATACGCTGCAAATTTACCAGAGCGTACAAATTTAATAAAATCAACGCTTTCTATCATCTTTATAAACATATTAATAGGCGTTATGATGGGACTTGTGGTCTTTACATTTATATTTGCTTATGGAGCTGATAGTACGGCAAGTGGACCAGGGCTTATTTTTATCTCACTTGTTACACTTTTTGCAAAGCTTGGGATAGTTGGCAATATTATGGCCATCGCATTTTTTGTTTCACTTTTATTTGCTGGTGTTACAAGTGCTGTTTCGATGATTGAACCATTTGCTTATTATTTGGTTAGAAAATTTGAAATTTCACGCAAAATGGCTCTTGTTTATATTGGAATTTTTGTCTATATTTTAGGCCTTTTTTGTATTTTTTCATATTATGCGCAGACGGCTAATATTTTTAGTGTTTTTGGTAAGCCAGTCTTTGATGCACTTGATTTTCTTACTTCAAATATAATGATGCCAATAGGCGCCATAATTTTTAGTTTTTTTGTTGGCTATAAACTTAAAAAAGAGAGCCTATATCTACTCTTTGGCGAATTTATGGGAAAAGTATTTTTTGAAATTTGGTACTTCACTCTAAGATATATCGTGCCAATTGCAATTTGTGCCATCATGATCTATCAAATAGCAGGTAAATGATGGATAGATTTAGTAAAGTTGGTTTTGTTCTTTCTATCATTGGAGCGGCTATTGGCCTTGGTAATGCATGGAAATTTCCATATATGGTCGGTAGTAACGGTGGTTCAGCATTTATTCTTATATATCTATTTTTTGCTTTTGTTGTTGGACTTAGTATATTTTTTGCTGAGATGGCAATGGGTAAAATTTCACGCCTTGATACGGTTGGGGCATTTAAATGTCTAGCTACAAAGGGGGCAAATTCCTGGAAATTTGCCGGTATTGTGATGGTGACAGGGATATTCATCGCATCTTTTTATACGCTCATTATCGGCTGGGTTTTAAAATACGCTATCTTAAGTCTTGGTGAGCTTCCAAAAGATATGGCAAGCTCAGAAGCGCTTTTTGTAAATTTTACTTCAAATGGTGCATGGGAGCAAATTTTATATTTTAGCATCGCTTTTTTTGCATACTTTTTTATACTTACAAAAGGTATAAAAAGTGGAATAGAGCGTATAAATGTATATCTTATTCCGACACTTTTTATTTTACTTTTGCTTATGCTCGGCTACTCTTTTGGTATGAATGGATTTGATGAGGCGGCTAAATTTTTACTAGTACCAGACTTTTCAAAGATAGATCAAGGCGCTATCTTAAATGCTCTTGGGTTAGCTTTTTTTACGATGTGTATTGGCATTGGCTGCATTTTAACTTACTCATCAAGCCTAGGCAATGATACAAATTTATTCACTTCATCACTTTATGTAGTCTTTGCAAATATAATTATTAGCGTAATTATAGGGCTTATAGTTTTTACATTCACCTATGAATTTGGCTCAGAGCCATCAAAGGGTGCAGGGTTAGCATTTATCTCGCTTCCAACGCTTTTTGCAAAGCTTGGTTTGCTTGGAAATTTCTTAGCTTTTGCATTTTTTACATCTTTATTTTTTGCTGGTATAACATCGGTTATTTCACTAGTTGAACCATTTATATTTTTCTTAAATAAAAGCTTGGGACTTAGTAGAAATAGATCAATTATTATTGTTGGTGCCGTAGTTTATCTTTTGGGAATTTTATGCGCATTAAGCGGTATTGGCGATTTTAAGGAGTCACTTACATTTTTTGGTAAGAGCTTTTTTGATTTGCTTGATTATATTAGCTCAAACATTATGCTACCACTTGGTGGCATTATATTTGCTATTTTTGTTGGATACTTTATAAAATTTGAGCTTTTAAAAGAGCTATTCTTGCCTTATATGGGTGAGATTGTTTTTAAAATTTGGTATTTTTTAATAAGGTTTGTAGCACCAATTCTAGTTTTTGTGGTGCTAGTAAGGGAGATTGCATAATGGCAAAAGAACAGTTTTCTAAAATAGGTTATGTTTTAGCAGTTGCAGGGTCAGCTGTTGGACTTGGCAATGCATGGAAATTTCCATATATGGTTGGTGAAAATGGTGGATCGGCATTTGTTATTTTATATCTTTTGATAACGTTTTTAGTTGGCATACCTATCTTTATGGCAGAGCTAAGTATTGGCAAGCTTAGCGAAAGCGATAGTGTAAATGCCTTTAGAAAGTTGGCGAATAAAAATAAAAATTTATGGCAACTAGTTGGAATTTTAGCTATGGTAACCGCAGCTATAATCTCATCTTATTATATTGTGATCATCGGCTGGGTCTTTAAGTATTTCACACTATCTTTTACCGGTCTTCCAAACGATATAGAAAGTTCAAAAGTAATATTTAACGAGCTTCTTACGCATGGTCTTGGCGAGCAGACGCTTTATTTTGTTATAGCATTTGTAGCTTGCTTTTTTATCCTTTCAAAAGGTGTGAAAAGTGGCATTGAAAAGCTAAATGTTTGGATGATGCCAAGCCTATTTATCATGGTTTTAATTATGCTTATATTTTCTATGACAATGAATGGCTTTACAAAATCTGCTGAGTTTTTACTTGTTCCCGACTTTAGTAAAATTTCATTTAACTCGCTCTTGCTTGCTCTTGGGCTTGCTTTTTGGACACTATCTCTTGGTATGGCAGCGATCATTACATATTCAGCTAGCCTAAGCGATGATACAAATTTAGCCACTTCTACACTAAGTATCGTTTTTATAAACATCGTCTTAGCCATCATGATGGGTCTTGTTATCTTTACATTTATATTTGAATTTGGCGCAGAGCCGTCTCAAGGACCAGGACTTGTCTTTATCTCGCTTCCAACGCTCTTTGCTAAGCTTGGCGTGATAGGTCAAATTTTAGCTGTAGCATTTTTTGCTGCACTTATCTTTGCTGGCATTACTTCAGCCATCTCTATCGTAGAGCCGTTTGTATTTTTCTTGATCAGAGAGTATGGCATTAGCAGGATAAAAGCTCTTAGTATAGTTGGAGCTGGTGTTTTTGTTTTAGGATTTTTATGTCTTTTATCAAATATAGAAAATGTTGGCGACAAATTTATGCTCTTTGGTAAAAATTTCTTTGATTTTCTTGACTTTACCGCTTCAAATGTTCTGCTTCCAATTAGTGGTATTGGTGGAGCGATATTTGTTGGATATTTTATGAAAAGAGAGGCACTTTATGTGCTATTTAGTCCATATATGAGCGACTTTGTATTTAGTGCATGGTATTTTTTATTAAGATATGTGGCGCCAGTTTGCGTCTTTATCATTATGATAAATAAATTGTTTTTTTAAGGGTTGTTTATGCAAAAAGTTGAGAAATTTTTTGATAAGGTTGGCGATATAGTCGGCTATATTTGCATGTTTGTTATGGCTTTGATGATAATAGACGTCTTTTTTAACGTTGTGGCAAGATATTTTTTCTCTTATGGAAATGTTGCATTTCAGGAGCTTGAGTGGCATTTTTTTGCTGTGATATTTTTGCTTGGTATGAGCTATGCATTAAAAGAAGATGCGCACGTTAGAGTTGATATCTTTTATGCTAAATTTTCACCAAAAAATAAAGCTCTTGTAAATATGATAGGAACTGTTATTTTTGTAATCCCATTTGCACTTTTAGTTTCAAATTTATCGTTTGAATTTGTGAGTGATGCTTATACTTCAGCTGAAGCTAGTGCAGATCCAGGCGGTCTTACTCACAGATGGATCATAAAAGCACTTATTCCTTTTTCTTTTTATCTGCTTGTATTTTTTGCGATTGGCTTTTTTATAAGAAATTTTAATCTTTACAAAAAAGCTAAAAAGGGGGAATAATGGCTGGTTTGATAATGTTTATAGCTGCGCTTTTGATGCTAGGCATTGGCTTTCCAGTAGCCTTTACCTTTGGTGCGGTTTCGATGATATTTGGAATGATTGGTAGTATTGTTGAGAGCATTGGAGACGGAGATGGTCTGCTTGGAAGTATCGAAGTTTTCAAAGATATGTTTAACTTCATGCCTTATAGAATTTTCTCTATCATGGAGAGTAGAATTTTTATAGCAGTTCCACTTTTTGTCTTTATGGGCGTTGTTCTTCAAAAGTCAAAACTAGCTGAGAGGCTACTTGAGAGCATGGGTATGCTTTTTGGAGAAATTCGCGGAGGCATTGCTATTAGCACTATCTTGGTTGGAGCACTTCTTGCAGCTTCAACTGGTGTTGTTGGTGCAAGTGTCGTTGCAATGGGCGTTATAAGCTTGCCTGTCATGCTAAAGTATAAATACGACCAAGCGCTAGGTTGTGGCACTATATGTGCCGCTGGTACTCTTGGACAGATCATTCCACCTTCTATCGTGCTGATTATCTTGGGTGATATATTTTCAGTGCCAGTTGGTGAGCTTTTTCATCAAGCCATCATCCCAGGACTCACACTAGTAGCAGTTTATATCATTTATATTTTGATTGTTGCTTATTTGAAACCAGATACTGCACCGGTAGTAAAAGATGAGAGCGGTGTTAGTAAATTTAAGCAGATCATGAGAGCACTAATCGCTATCTTTCCACCGCTTTTACTGGTTATTTGCGTATTGGGTTCTATATTTGCAGGTATCGCTACACCAACTGAAAGTTCAGCTTTTGGCTGCGTCGGAGCCATTATTTTAGCTATTTTTTATAGGACATTTTCATTTTCTATGATAAAAGAGGCATTGGCTGAAAGCGTAAAAACCACAGCACTTGTCTTTGCCATACTTGTTGGTGCGACAGCCTTTTCTATGGTATTTAGTTACACTGGTGGCGATGAGATTGTTGAAAAATTTATGACAAATTTGCCAGGCGAGAAGTGGGGCTTTATCATTTTTAGTATGGTTGTCATCTTTGTGCTTGGCTTTTTTATCGACTTTGTTGAAATTTCATACATTGTGCTTCCTATCTTGGTGCCAATAGCCGCAAAGCTTGGTATAAATCCAATTTATCTAGCAATCTTAGTTGCTATGAATTTACAAACTTCATTTTTGACGCCGCCATTTGGATTTAGCTTATTTTTCCTAAGATCAGTCGCACCAGCTGAGATAAAAACGACTGCTATTTATAAAGGTGTTGTGCCTTATATTTTTATTCAGCTTGCTGTACTTGTATTTTTCTGCGTCTTTCTAATGGAATTAAAGCCAATGCTTGATGCGAGCCACGGCGGATTATTAAACTTCTTACTCTCGCTTTTTAAATGATATAAAAGTTTTTGGTTGTAAAATACCAAAAAACAAGCAAAATGGCTAATTCGAGTTTCTAATCAATTTAGCCATTTTCTATGAATTCTTTAAATAAATTTATAAAATTAATGAGGTGGGTGATGGCGAAGAAATTTATCGATGTTATGGATACGACCTTTAGAGATGGCTTTCAGTCAGTTTATGGCGCCAGAGTGCTTATGAACGATTTTTTGCCTGCGCTTAAAGCGGCCAAAGAGGCTGGCATAGAGCATTTTGAATTTGGCGGAGGAGCGAGATTTCAAAGCCTTTATTTTTACCTAAATGAAGACGCTTTTGCGATGATGGATAAATTTAGAAGCATCGTAGGACCAAAAGCAAATCTTCAAACCCTAAGCAGGGGCGTAAATACCGTTACACTTGATACTGGTAGCCGCGAGCTAATCGACCTTCACGCAAAGCTTTTCAAAAAACACGGAACCACCACCATTAGAAATTTTGACGCACTAAATGACGTTGAAAATTTAAAATATTCAGGCGAGAGGATCGCTCATCACGGATTAAAACACGAAGTTGTTGTTACGATGATGGATCTACCTAGTGGCTGTGTGGGAGCTCATGATGTTAAATTTTATGAGAAAATTTTAAGAGAAATTTTAGATGCAAATATCCCTTATCACAGCGTTTGCTTTAAAGACGCAAGTGGCACAAGCAGCCCACAAAAGGTCTATGAAACCATAAAAATGGCTAGAAAGCTGCTGCCAGAGAAAACTCACATCAGACTTCACACTCATGAAACCGCAGGCGTAAGTGTGGCTTGCTATCTTGCAGCGCTTGAAGCTGGCGTTGATGGCATAGATCTAGCCGCAAGCCCAGTAAGTGGTGGTACAAGTCAGCCAGATATCTTAACTATGCTTCACGCAGTAAAAGGCAAAAACTACGATCTTGGCGGACTTGACGTGGAGAAAATTTTAAAATATGAAAGCGTTTTGAATGATTGCTTAAAAGAGTATTTCTTACCACCTGAGGCCGTGCAAGTAAGCCCACTCATACCATTTTCGCCGATGCCTGGTGGCGCACTCACTGCAAATACCCAGATGATGAGAGATAACAACATCTTAGATAAATTCCCAGAGGTCATCCTTGCGATGCGTGAAGTGGTGCAAAAGGGTGGATACGGTACTTCAGTGACCCCGGTTAGTCAGTTTTACTTCCAACAAGCATTTAATAATGTGATGTTTGGCAAGTGGAAAAAGATCGCCGAGGGATACGGCAAAATGGTGCTTGGCTACTTTGGCAAGACCCCAGTTACGCCTGATAAAGAGATCATTAAGCTTGCAAGCGAGCAACTAGGGCTAAAACCAACTACAAAACACGCAGTTGATATAGCTGATAAAGATGAGAGTAAGTCGCTTGCTCATGTAAAAGAAATTCTAAAGCAAAACAATATAAAAACTACCGAAGAAAATATATTTATAGCAGCAGCTTGTAAAGAAAAAGGCATCGCGTTCTTAAAAGGCGAAGCTAAAGTAAATGTAAGAAAGATCGATCCAAATGCCAAGGCAAATGAGGGCAGACAAACTCAAAGCGGCAGATATAGTGTCGTCGTAAATGGCAGCCGATACAATGTCGAAGTAAGCGAAGGCTTTAACGATAGCATCCAAGTAAAATCAATCACTGAAGTTGAAGGTAAGAGCGTAAAAAGTGCCAAAAGTGCAGTAGCAGGCGCAACAGAAAATGACATCGTTGCTAGCTTACCGGGTGCTGTGCATAAAATTTTAGTGAGTCCTGGCGATCAAGTCAAAAAAGGGCAAGCTGTAGTCATGCTTGAAGCAATGAAGATGGAGATAGAGGTCAAAGCCCCAAAAGATGGTGTGATAGGCTCTATTGAAGTTAGCAAAGGTCAAAGCGTCGCGAACAATCAAGTGGTGGCTAAATTTAAATAAATTTGCCACTTTTAAAAAGATAGTGTTAAGCGAAATTTGATTAACATTTTGATGACTTTTAGGTCAGAATTTATAAAGAAATGAAAATTTTAAAAGGAAACAACATGATAAATAAGCTAGATGAGCTAGGTCTAAAAGAGATCAAAAAGATAAATCACAATCTAAGCTATGATGAGCTTTTTGAGCTTGAAAAGGCAAACAACGAAGGCAGGGGTTCAAGCAACGGTACATTTATGGTTGATACGGGAATTTTTACTGGAAGAAGCCCAAAAGATAAGTACTTTGTAAAACAAGATCCGAGTCAAAAGTATATCGCTTGGGGTAAGATAAATCAGCCTATCACAAAAGAGCTTTTTGACAAGCTTCTTAAAAAAGCAAAAGAGCAGCTAAGCGGCAAGGAAATTTTTATCCAAGACGCATTTTGTGGAGCTAGCAAAAAGAGCCAAAAATCAGTCCGTTTTGTCACTGAAGTAGCGTGGCAAGCGCATTTTGTAAAAAATATGTTCATCCGCCCAAGCAAGGCAGAGCTAGCTAAATTTGAGCCTGATTTTGTAGTATATAACGCTTGTAAGACAAAAAATGATGATTACAAGGCTGATGGGCTACATTCAGAGGTCTTTGTCATCTTTAACGTCGAAGAAAATGTTGCAGTAATAGGTGGTACATGGTACGGTGGTGAGATGAAAAAGGGCATTTTTTCTATGATGAACTACTGGTTGCCACTTGAAGGTAAACTAAGTATGCACTGCTCTGCAAACGTAGGTGAGAAGGGTGATACAGCGCTATTTTTTGGCCTATCAGGTACCGGCAAAACTACACTTTCAACTGATCCAAAACGTAAGCTAATAGGCGATGACGAGCACGGCTGGGACGATGATGGCGTGTTTAACTTTGAGGGTGGCTGCTACGCAAAATGTATCAACCTTGATCCAAGTAGTGAGCCAGAAATTTACGCAGCGATCAGGCGTGACGCGCTACTTGAAAATGTTGTAGCTGACGAAAATGGCGTGGTTGATTACAAAGATGGCTCAAAGACTGAAAATACACGCGTGAGCTATCCGATCTATCACATCGACAACTATGAACCAAGCTCAAGTGCCGGCCATCCAAAAAATATCATCTTTTTAAGTGCTGATGCTTTTGGCGTGCTTCCCCCAGTTGCAAAGCTTACAAAAGAGCAGGCGATGTATTATTTCCTAAGTGGCTATACAGCAAAAGTTGCTGGCACAGAGCGCGGTATAACTGAGCCAGTCGCTACTTTTAGTGCTTGCTTTGGCGAGCCATTTATGCCACTTCACCCAACTGTTTATGCAAAACTACTAGGCGAGAAGATCGATAAACACGGCGTTAATGTCTATCTTGTAAATACAGGCTGGAGCGGTGGTGCTTACGGCGTTGGCAAGCGTATGAGCATAAAAGCAACTCGTGCTTGCATAAATGCGATCCTTGATGGCAGCATCACAAAATGCGAATTTGAAAATTTTGATAAATTTAACTTCGCTATCCCAAAAGAGCTTGATGGTGTCGAGACAAAACTGCTAAATCCAATAAACACATGGACAAATCCGGCTGAGTATAACGCTTCACGCGATAAACTTGCTAAAATGTTTGTTGAAAATTTCAAACGTTACGAAGATGTAAAAGAGGGCGTTGAGTACGCTAAAGCTGGTCCAAAAGCTTAATTTGTATAGCCTTGCAAAGCTTCTTGCAAGGCTAGTCTTTTTATTTGATATTTTTGATATGACTAAATTTAAAGTATCTCTCTTCTAAATTCCAATCTCAAGTGTTACATTTGTAAATTTATTCTAGTAAGTAACAAAATATTAGATATTGCCAAATATATTAGTTACTAATAAAATTTTTCTATTACACTTAGCCTCTAGTTTTTCTTTTTGTGCTTGAACCAGTTATCAAATATCATTTATTGCGATGCTGTTTTTAAAATTTTTATAGGTTTGAGGAGGAGATAGATCGCATAAATTTAGGGTAAAAAGAAAAAATAAGGGCAAAGTTGCCCTTATAGTTATAAATGTATATTATGAGTGAAAGTGAAATTTCTCTGGATGATCTAGTGCGTATCTAAATTTATCCATATCGACTTTTTTATCCCAGATAGAAACTATCATGCAACCAACAGCGTTACCGCAGAGATTACCAACTGCACGCATTTCTGACATAAATTTATCAACGCCAAGTAGCACAGCCACGGTGACGACTGGTATGCCAGTGCTCGGAAGTGCGCTTAACGTGCCAGCAAGTACGACAAAGCCTGATCCTGTCACACCAACTGCGCCTTTACTTGTGATCATTAGTACGATTAGTATACTTATTAGATGCTCAAAGCTTAGCGGGATATTAAATGCTTGAGCTAGGAAGATAACGCTTAAGCTTAGATAGATGTTGGTGCAGTCAAGGTTAAATGAGTAACCAGTTGGAATGATAAGACCAACAGCACCTCTATTTATACCAGCTGATTCTAGCTTTTGCATAAGTGGCGCAAGAGCTGTTTCGCTCGAGCTTGTCGCAAAGACTACCAATACCTCTTTTGAAATAAAGCGCATAAATTTAAAGACATTGATTTTTGCAAAATAGCAAATAACGCCAAGTACCACAAAGATAAAAAAGCAGCTTGCAAGTGCCATAACAATCAAAAGTTCCATCATGCCAAGAAGCGTTCCGATACCAAATTTGCCGATTAGATAAGCCATAGCTGAAAATGCAGCCACTGGGCTAAAGAGCATAAGCCAGCTAAGAAGTTTTAAGACATAGTGCTGAATAAATTCAAGTGGCTTTAGGCAAGCTTGTTTTTTATCATGAGCTAGCAGCGAAAGTACGATGGCAACGATAATAGCCATGAAAAGTACTTGAAGTGTGTTTGATTTTATAAATGGATCAAGTATATGCACGTAAGGAAAAATGTCATCTACTGGCACTGCACCTCTTAAAAGATGAAGTGTATGTGCTACAAATCCGCTATTTGCGTCCATATTTGCAGCTTGAGATGTAAATTTAGCTACGCTTGAGGCATCAAGCTGAGTGTAGTCAAGATTCATGCCATGTCCTGGACGAAGTGTCTCACCAAAGATGATACCAACAGCAAGCGCAAGTGTGCTAACTATCTCAAAATAGATAAATGCCTTTAATCCAATAGATCCAAGATCTTTTAAACTCTCAAGCCCAACGATACCTGAAACGATCGTTAAAAAGATGATAGGGCCGATTAAAATTTTAAGTGCTTTTATAAAATAATCAATACCTGGTTTGCTTGCTATACCAAGCTCAGGTGCAACCATGCCAACGATAACGCCACCAACAATACCGATCACAACCCAAAAGGCAAGATTGGTAAATAATCTTACAGCAAGATTTCCTTGCTTTTTAGCATTATTCATAAATTTTCCCCTTTATAGGCTTTCTCTGATCTTAGCAGAGATAATCTTATCGCCTTGTCTTATAGCGTCAAGCACCTTTAGGCTCTCATCATCAACGCATTTTCCAAAGACTGTATGCACGCCGTCAAGATGAGGTTGTTTGCTGTGACAGATGAAAAACTGTGATCCGCCAGTATCACGCCCTGCATGAGCCATACTTAGGCTACCGCGCTCGTGCTTTACCCCTTGCTTATCGCATTCGCATTTTATTCTCCAGCCAGGGCCGCCTGTACCTGTGCCATTTGGACAACCGCCTTGGATGACAAAATTTGGTATAACTCTGTGAAAATTTAGACCATTATAAAAGCCTGATTTTATCAAATGGACAAAATTTGCGACAGCTTGTGGAGCTTCCTCGGCAAAAAGTTCAAGTCTGATCTCGCCTTTGTCTGTCTCTAAAACTGCAAATTTATCTTTTTTAAGCTCATCTAAATTTATGTCATAAACTTTTAATTCATCAAAACGCATGTATTTCCTTTTTATTCGATATTTGTATAAACTGCTTGAACGTCATCATCGTCTTCTAGCTTATCAAGAAGTCTCTCAACCTCAAGCATTTGCTCTTCGTCTAAATTTACAGCTTGGTTTGGTAGGTACTGAAGTGAAGCTTTTTTAACCACTAAATTTAGCTTCTCTATGCCCTCGTGAAGTGTGCCAAAATTTGCATAATCACCGTATACAAATAGCGTCTCATCGTCAGCCTCTATATCGCTTAGACCATAATCTATCAGCTCAAGCTCGATCTCTTCAATGTCTGCGCTTGGTTTTTCAAGCTCAAAAACGCTCTTTCTTGTAAACATAAAGCTAAGGCTGCCACTTGGTAAAATTTCTCCACCATTTTTGCTAAATATCGCTTTAACATTGGCAACCGTTCTTGTTGGATTGTCGGTCGCACACTCAACGATGATTTGCACGCCGTGAGCTGCTTTGCCGTCATAAAAAATAGTCTTAATATCGGCGCTATCTTTGCCATTTGCTCTTTTTATAGCTGCATCGATGTTATCTTTTGGCATATTTTCAGCTTTTGCCGCTGCGATAGCTGCGCGAAGTTTAGGGTTCATATCTGGATCACAACCACCATCTTTTGCGGCTACTGTTATAGCTTTTGCAAGTTTTGGAAATACCTTGCTCATCTTATCCCATCTAGCTTCTTTTGCGGCTCTTCGGTACTCAAATGCTCGTCCCATAAATATCCTTAAATAAATTTTTTACGGATTATAACTAAAAAAATTTTATACTTTTTTAAAACATTTTTAGTTTGCCAGCCAAAGCGCCTAATTTGTAAATTTAAAAAAATATTTGGTAAAAATTTAAGCTAAAGGCATATAATCAAGCCATGATAAAAAATGCTCAAAAACAAGATGCAAAAATCTGCATAAAACTACTAAATTTAGCGATGGAAGATATCGCCTACAAGCTAAGTGGTTACGATGATCCTATTAAAAGTAATGAAATTTTAGAAATTTTTTTCAAAAGTGAGACAAATAGACTAAGCTATAAAAATGTCTTTGTTTATAAACATAATGAGGAAATTATCGCTGCTATGTGTGTATATTTTGGTGGCGACGCGGAACAACTTGATATAGAAATTTTGCAGCATTTAAAGGCGCTTGGCAAAGACGCCCAGGTAGAAAAAGAGTGTTTTGATGATGAGTTTTATATAGATAGTATCGCTGTTGATGAAAATTTTAGAGGCCAAGGGCTTGCAAAAGAGCTCATAAGGTATTCATTTGTCAAGGCAAAAGAACTAGGGCATAAAAAGGTTTCATTAATAGTAGATACAAATAAGCCAAAAGTTCGTAAATTTTACGAGAGTTTGGGCTTTAAATTTAATGTCAAGAAAATTGTAAATTTACATGAATACGACCATATGATAAAGGAGATAATATGAAAACATTTGAAGCAAACAATATCCACTGCCAAAACTGCGCAAACACTATAAAAAACGCACTTGAAGATGACTTTGGCAAGATAGAAGTTGATCTTAGCAAAGAGCCAAGACAAGTTAGGGTTGATCTTAAAGATAGTGAAGTTGAAAAATTTAAATCTGAAATGGCTGATCTTGGATTTGACGTTATAAAGGAGCTTTGATATGCCTTTAAAAGTCAAGCTAAATATAGCGGGAATGAGCTGCGTAAATTGCTCAAACGCTATCGAGAAAGTTTCTAAAAAGATAGATGGGGTGCTTGAAGCAAATGTAAATTTTGCAAATGCAAGCGGCGAATTTGTCCTAAAAGACGCTAGCGTGCGTGAAGTTTTAGAGCAAAAGATAAAGAAGCTTGGCTATTTTGTGGCGACAAATATTGATGAATTTGAAGCCAAAAGAGACGAGCATATAACTGCGATCAGAAATAAATTTATATTTGCATTTCTAGCGAGCATGGTCATCATGGCGCTTGAGATGTTTGTAAGGCCTAGCGTGGTTGTAAATTTAGCCATTTTAGCGCTTGGCTTTTTGGTGCTAGCTTTTAGTGGCAAAGACTTCTTTGCTCACGCCATAGAGGCTGTTAAAAACAAAAACTACGATATGAACGTGCTTGTAGCTCTTGGAAGCGGCAGTGCATTTTTATACTCGCTTTTTGTTGTGATCTTTTCAGATTTCATCCCAGATGATCTAAAAAATGTCTATGTCTCGGGCGCAGCGATGATAATAGCCTTTGTTTTGCTAGGTAAGTATCTTGAAGAGCGCTCAAAGGCAAAGGCAGGCGACTACCTAAAGACGCTACTTAAAATTTCGCCAAAGACCGCCTTTTTGGTCATGCCAGATGGACATAGTAAAGAGGTAAATGTAAATGAGCTAAAAGTAGGCGACATCGTTATCGTAAAAAATGGCTACAACATTCCAAGTGATGGCGTGATAGTTCAAGGTGGCGCTGAGATAGATGCTTCTATGCTTACAGGAGAGAGCTTGCCAGTTTATAAAGAGGTGGGAGATGGCGTATTTGCCGGTACTCTAAACACAAATGGCTACATAAGCGTAAAGGTGACAAAGAGCTCTTACGAGAGCTTGCTATCTCAAATTTTAAACCTACTAAGCGACGCTAGCTCTAAAAAGATGCCTATCGGACGGCTGGCTGACAAGATAGCAAACATCTTTGTGCCAAGTGTCGTGGCGATCTCAGTTCTTACATTTTTAATATGGATAATTTTTAGTGGAAATTTCGCCTATGCGATCTCTAGCGCGATCTGCGTGCTTATCATCTCATGCCCATGCGCACTAGGACTTGCCACGCCAATAGCAATAGTAAGCGCGCTTGCACGTGGTGCAAAAGCTGGAATTTTAGTAAAAAATCCAGAAGTTTTAGAGCTAATAAAGGATGCTAAATTCGCAGCATTTGACAAAACAGGCACACTTAGTAAAGGACAAATCAGCGTCAAAAGCTTAAATTTAAGCGAGCAAGATTTAGCTCTTATCGCTTCTGCTGAAAATTTAAGTGAGCATCTCATCTCAAAAGCTATCGTTAGATATGCAAAGCAAAAATGTATAGATTTACAAAAGCTAAATGGAAAATTTCAAAATGTTGTCGGGCAAGGCATCATCTATGAGGATGAGAATAATCAGATAATAATCGGAAACGAAAAGCTGCTTTTGGCAAATGAAGTAAGTTTAAATCCGGATGAAAGTAACGCTATAAAAGAGGCTACAAACGATGGAAGCGGCGTCATACTTTGTACTATAAATAAAAAATTTGTTGGTTTTTTAACGCTTAGTGATGAGCTAAAAGACGAGGCAAGCGATGTTATAAACGAGCTTACAAGTCTAAATTTACAAAGTGTGATCCTTTCAGGCGATGATGAGAAAGTAGTTGCAAGCATCGCTAAGAAGCTAAATGTGAGTAAATATCACGCAAATATGCTGCCTGAAGATAAATTTAATGAGATAAAAGAGCTTACAAATCATGGTGGCGTTATCTTTGTTGGAGATGGCGTAAACGACTCACCATCACTTAAAGAAGCAAGTGTTGGTATCGCTATGAACTCGGGCTCAGATATAGCAAAAGGTGCTGGAGATATCGTGCTTATTAAAAATGATTTGCGTGGAGTGACTGGACTAGTTAGATTAGCAAATGCTACTATGGCAAACATAAAAGAAAATTTATTTTGGGCGTTTATGTATAACGCGATTTGTATCCCGGTGGCTGCAGGCGTGCTCTACCCTATCTTTGGTCTACTTTTAAGCCCAGTTTATGGCTCAATGGCGATGTGTCTTAGCTCTGTTACTGTCGTTTTAAACGCACTTAGACTTAGATATCTACGACTTAAGGATTAAAATTTGAAACTTGGAGAACTTTATAGCGTTGTAGCGGCTGCGCTTGCTGCAAATTTTAGTGGCATTTTGGATGTTTCTTCTTTTATGCGTATCAAAAAGACAAATGCGTGGATAACGCAGACTAATAGCGAAGCAAATAAAAAAGGCAATGAGCTTTATGCCAAATTTATCAAAGATGAAAGTAGTGCTGCTTTATGTGACGATTTTGTCATTTTAAAGTCAAAATTTGAGGCAAGTTACTATTTTTCGTCTGCAAAAGATGATCTAGCTCAATTTTATAAGGCTATAAATTTTCAGCCAAAAATGGGCGAGGTTGATAGCATCTCAAATCAGCTAATTTTATTAGCAAATATCTTAAAAAGTGAAGCATCTAAGGAGTCTATGAAGCTTCTTGCAGCTTTTAGTGTCTCATTTTTCTTGCCTTATGCTAAACAGCTTTCAAAAGATATCCAAAAAGACGCAACTAGCAATTTTTATAAATCAATGGGATATTTTTTAGAGGATTTTTGCCTAGTTTTAGAAACTATTATTGGTAAGGCTTAGTTTTAAGCCTGTGCCATTTCTATCATTTGAGTTTTAATACTTAAAATGTTATTTTGAATGGCTGACTGCTCTAAATTTAAGTAATGAAGCATTTGCATAGAGTTACGATCTTTTAGGCTTTGGATGCTTGAAATTTGATGCGAAATATCTAGCTTTTGATCTTGTAATTTTTCTAAGTCTTTTTGTAACTGTATGGCACTTACTTTATTAATAATTATAGAGGAAATTTTAGCATCTTCTCTTTGTTCTACATGTACTTCATTGCTTCTAACAATATCTTTCTTGTCATAGCCGGAAGATACTAGTATGCTTGTTTTTGAGCTATTTGAAGAGATAGATGTATAGCCATCATGATAGAAAATATTTGAGTTCATATTTGCGTCTATTTGCATATCATCCTTCCTCTTATAGATTATTTTTATTTTAAACTATATTCAATAGAAAATTAAAATAGTTTTTAAAAAGTTATATTTTGAATTATATTTCTATATCCTTAAAGATAAATTATATTTATAACTTTTTTGCAACTTTATAGTTAAAATACCCAGTTAAGTGCTATTTTGTTAAAATCACGCAAAACTAATCAAAGGTAAAGCTATGAAAGAAGAGAAAAACGCACTCAAAAAGATGTGGGAGGGAAGATTTAGCGAAGCTAGTTCGAAGCTACTTGAGGAATTTAACGCTTCTATAAATTTTGATAAAAATCTTTTTGAAGAGGATATCGCTGGCAGTAAGGCACATGCTAAAATGCTAGGAATTTGTGGAATTTTGAAAAAAGATGAGTCAGAGGCGATCATAAAGGGGCTTGATGAGGTTTTATCTGAGATAAGAGCAGGTAAATTTGAGTTTAAGCTAGAAGATGAAGATATACACATGGCAGTTGAGAAGCGACTTAGCCAGATCATCGGCGCCGAGCTTGGAGGCAGACTGCACACAGCTAGAAGTAGAAATGACCAAGTTGCGCTTGATTTTAAATTTTACGTATTGAAGAAAAATTTAGAAATTTCATCTCTCATCAAAGAGCTCATCGCCATGCTTACAAATTTGGCAAAAAAACACAAAGATACGCTAATGCCAGGCTACACACATCTTCAACACGCTCAGCCAGTAAGCCTTAGCTATCACTTGCTAGCATATGTATTTATGTTTAAAAGAGATTTCGAGCGATTTGTTAGCTCGTATGAGCGAAATAATCTAAGTCCGCTTGGCTCAGCAGCACTTGCAGGCACTCCTCATAAGATAGATAGAACTATCGTTGCAAGCGAGCTTGGCTTTGCAGGCTGCACGCAAAATGCGATGGATAGCGTGAGCGACCGCGACTTTGCACTTGAAATTTTATTTAACATTAGCGTTTTCATGACGCACGCTTCTAGGCTTTGTGAGGAGCTCATACTTTGGAGCTCTCAAGAATTTGGCTTTGTAAGCATTAGCGACGCTTATAGCACGGGCAGCTCTATCATGCCTCAAAAGAAAAATCCAGACGTCGCTGAGCTCATACGCGGCAAAACTGGACGTGTAAATGGAAATTTAGTGGCGCTACTAACTACGATGAAGGGCCTGCCACTTGCTTATAATAAAGATATGCAAGAAGATAAAGAGGGCGTGTTTGACAGCGTCTCGACCATTTTAAGCTCGGCTACCATCCTAAACGAGATGATAAAAACAGCTAAATTTAACGAAAAAAACATGCTAAAAGCTACAAAAACCGGGCATCTAAGTGCGACTGATTTGGCAGACTATCTAGTGCGTGAGAAAAATATCCCATTTAGAACGGCGCATTTTATCACGGGTAAAGCCGTCGCAAAGGCTGAAAGTTTGGAACTTGATCTAAGTGAATTAAACGAAGATCAGCTAAAAAGTGTGGATGAAAATTTAGATGTAAATGCTATTAAATTTTTAGATCTTCACGCTTCAAAAGAGGCTCGTACTTCAAAAGGCGGCACGGCAAATAAAAGTGTGGAGGAACAGATAGAAATTTTAGATTACTGGCTTAAGAAAAAAGAGTTATAATTACGCAAAATCTACAAATTTTAAAGGATGAAAAATGTTTTTTGATGGCAAAAATAAAGAGCTTTCTAATAAAAATGAAGCTTTAGAGAGAGAAAATGAAGCTTTAAAGGCTGAAATTTTAGCACTTAAAGATGAGCTAAAAAACGTTAAAACTTGCGAGCCAAAAGAGCAAGCTAAGGATAAGCAAGAGGCTGTAAATTTATTGCTTTCAAGTTATCAAGATGGTATAAATTTCTTGCAATTAACAATGGAAGAAAATCTAAAAATGCTTGAAAGTATAAATGGACTAAATGAAAAGACTTTCAAAGAGACGGGCGAACTCAAGTCGCAAACGGCTGAAATTTTAAACTCGATTGAGCAAGTAAGTCAGATGAGCAATGACCTTTCAAATGACGCTTCTTCGCTTGATGGAAGCGTAAATTCGATTGTTGAGATTATAAATCTAATTAAAGACATCTCAGATCAGACAAATTTGCTAGCTCTAAATGCTGCGATCGAGGCGGCCCGTGCTGGTGAGCATGGACGAGGTTTTGCTGTCGTGGCAGATGAGGTTAGAAAGCTAGCTGAGCGCACTCAAAAAGCAACACTTGAAGTAGAAGTAAATATAAATGGCCTTAAGCAAAGTGCGAATACGATGATCGAAATGAGTGAGAATTTTTCAAAAATTTCTGCAAATGCTATGAAAATTTTAGGTGGATTTGAAGGAAATATCTCAAGTGTAAATGCAAATACGCAAAATATACTAAATCAGGCTTTAAATGTTACAAATGAAGTCTATGTAAGCAATGGAAAAATAGATCATATAAATATGAAGCTAAATGGATATAGAGGCGTACTTTTAAATGAATTTAATAAAATTCAAGATGTTCATGAGTGTAGATTTGGCAAATGGTATGAAAAAGATTTGAAAAATACTCTTGTAAAAGATGCCAAAATTCTCTCAAGTATCGCAGCTCATCATGAAAATGTTCATCATGGACTAGAAAAAGCGATGGTTATTTTTGCTGATAAAGATAAAGGAAATCTACCTGGCGTTGAAATATTAAAAGATGTTGAAAACTCAAGTAAAGTAGGTTTTGAAGAGTTGCTTGAAGCTATAAAGGCTGCCAGAAAATAGAATAAAATTTTAGACTCAAGATTTGAGTCTAAAATTTATAAGTTATTAAAATGTGCTTTGTGGATCAGCTACGCCTTCGCTCCAGCCAAGCTTCGCTCCGCCAAGCAGGTGAAAATGTAGATGCATAACTTCTTGACCACCGTTTTCACCGCAGTTTGTTATGAGGCGATATCCGCTCTTATCAATGCCCATTAATGTGGCGACCTCTTGGATAAATTTAGCCATCTCACCCATCAAAACTGGATCCATCTCTTGGAAGTTTTTGTAGTGTTTTTTAGGGATGATGAGGATGTGGATCGGTGCTTTTGGATTTATGTCGTTAAAAGCTAGAAATTTCTCGCTTTCAAGCACTTTGTTGCAAGGGATTTCACCAGCTACGATCTTTTCAAATATGGTCATTTTAGCTCCTTTGAAATTTTGCAAAATTATATCAAAGTGTGCTTAAATTTCGTGCTCTTTATCTTGATTTTAACTCTTTTTCTATAAAATCGACTCAAAAATTTATAAAGGTAAAAAATTGCAAGATTTCGTTAATAAAATAAAAAATGAAATTTCAACGCTTGATGATTTGGAAAAAGTCAGGGTAGAAATTTTTGGCAAAAAGGGCATCTTGGCGCAAGGTTTTGCGAAGCTAAAAGAGCTTGGCGAAGATGAGAAAAAGGAATTTGCAGCAAATTTAAACAAGCAAAGAGATGAGCTTGGCGCGCTAATAGAAGCTAAAAAGGCTGAGCTTAGCGAGCAAGAGATAGATAACAAGATGAAAAAAGAAGCCGCTGATATCACGCTATTTAATGAGCCTGTTGCTAGCGGGGCACTTCATCCTGTGATGGCCACGATGGATAAGATAATTGAATATTTTTTAGCTCTAAATTTCTCGCTCGAGACTGGACCACTAATAGAAGATGATTTTCACAACTTTGAAGCGCTAAATTTACCAAAATACCACCCAGCACGGGATATGCAAGATACATTTTACCTAGATGATTTTAGACTTTTAAGGACGCATACGAGCCCAGTTCAGGTACGAACTATGCTAAATCAAAAGCCACCTATTCGCATGATAGCGCCAGGTACGGTTTTTAGACGTGATATGGATTTAACGCATACACCGATGTTTCACCAGGTCGAGGCTCTTGTGGTGGAGGATGCTGAGAAAGTTAGCTTTGCAAATTTAAAATCAATGCTTGAGGGCTTTTTAAAGCACATGTTTGGCGATGTTGAAGTGCGTTTTCGCCCTAGCTTCTTCCCATTTACGGAGCCTAGCGCAGAGGTTGATATTAGTTGTATATTCTGCCACGGCAAGGGCTGCAGAGTGTGCAAGCAGACTACTTGGCTTGAGGTACTTGGATGTGGTGTCGTTGATCCAAATGTATTTAAGGCGGTTGGCTATAAAAATGTAAGTGGATACGCCTTTGGCCTTGGCGTTGAGAGATTTGCGATGTTGCTTCATAGAGTGCCTGATCTAAGGTCGCTTTTTGAGGGAGATTTAAGATTGTTGGAGCAGTTTAAATGATAATTTCAAAGCATTGGTTAAACGAGTGGATCGACCTTAGCGAAGTTAGTGGCGAGACACTTTCAAAAACATTAAATTCTATCGGGTTAGAGGTTGATAGTTATAAAGAGATAAATTTACCAAAGAGTATTGTGGTTGGCTATATAAAAAGCAGAGAAAAGCACCCAGATGCCGATAAGCTAAGCGTTTGTCAAGTGGATGTTGGTGGAGAGACGCTTCAGATCGTATGTGGGGCTAAAAACGTCGAGGCTGGCCAGTTTGTGCCAGTTGCGCTCATTGGCACGACTATGCCAAATGGTCTTGAGATAAAAAAAGCAAAGCTAAGAGGTATCGAGTCAAGTGGTATGATCTGCTCTTCAAGTGAGCTGGGACTTCCAAAGGTAAATGATGGAATTTTACCGCTTGATGAGAGTATCGGCAAGCTAAAACTTGGTACAAGCCTTAGCGAATTTGAGGTATTTAAAGATACGATAATTGAAGTTGATGTCACAGCAAACAGAGGTGATTGCCAAAATTTACATGGGATCGCAAGAGAAATTTATGCAGCGCTTGATCTAAATATGAAAGATAGTCACGAAGACGATGAAAGCGAAAATTTACTAGGTATTGGCAGAATAGCTTCTGTGCGAGCAGAGGATAAAGTAAATGGGTCATTTTTGTATAAGGCTTTTGAGTTAAAAGAAGGACTATATGAAAATCTAATAACTCGCATGCGTCTAGCATTAATAGAGTGTCAAAAGACAAATTTAGTTGAGAGACTGCTTGAATACGCGACATTTTGCACTGGTGTTTTATTTAGGGCTTATGATCACGCTAAACTTGTAAGTGAAGGCGAAAAGGCTGTTTTTGATATAAAAAATGGCGAAAATGGCGAATGTGTCGTTTATTGCGGGGATAAAAATTTAGGCATTGCTGGAATTTACCAAAGTGACGTAGCAAGAGTAGATGAGAAGTCAAAAGTGATCCTAGTAGAAGCTAGCTACGTAAAGCCAGATGTAGTTTCAAAAGCTATTTTTGAAAATAAAAATTTACCAAAGGGTGATCAAATTTATCGCTCAAGTCGTGGCAGCGAGCCAAATTTAGCTTATGGCGCGGATTATTTATTCAAAAGACTTACCAATTTTAAAGATGCACTAAATCTCTTTGCCGGTTCACAGCAGTCGCTTTTAAATACCGAGCCTATCACGCTTAGTATCTCTCTTTTTGAGATTAAAAATATGATCGGTCAAGATATTGCTAGAAATGATGTTGTTAAAATTTTAAAGAAACTTGGCTTTGAGATCGCGGTAAACGTTGAGCAAGAAAGCTTTAACGTAAAAGTGCCGTTATTTCGCCATGATATAGTAAATTCTCACGATGTTTGCGAGGAGATCGTAAGGATAATAGGCATAGATAATATCGCCTCAAAACCACTAAATTTCTCTGAGAAAAATAGGCTAAATAAGACATATTTTGACTATAAAAACGCCCTAAATTTAAGGCGTAAAGCAGCTGATAATGGCTTTTTTGAAAGTGTGCACTATGTCTTTGATAGTGAGGACGAGCTTAGCGAGCTAAATTTTAAGCCATGCAAAGTTAAGATACTAAATCCTATAAACAACGAACTAAATACGCTTAGACCGACACTTGTTAATCACCTTCTAAGCTCAAGCGAGAAAAATATCAAAAACTCAAAACGCTCAGTTAGGCTATTTGAGCTTGGAGAAATTTTTGATGAAAATGCAAACCAGGGCTTAAATTTAGGCTTTGTCGTATCAGGGCTTTTAAAAGAACCTACACTAATAAACGGCGCAAAAGGTGAGGAGGCAAATTTCTATGCATTCGCATCTATGGTGCAAAATGTCATAGGTAAATTTGAGCTAAAACCTTGCCAGGGCATCTCATATCTTAGCTCTTATGAGCAAGCACACATCTATCAAAATGGCGAAAATATCGGCTATATCGGTAGAGTCGATGCAAGGGTTGAGGCAAAAAGGGATCTACCAAGAACATATGTTTGCGAGATTGATTTTACTAAGCTTAAATTTGAGCCAATTTTGGCAGTGCCTTACTCTAAATTTCAAAGCACAACAAGGGATCTTAGTCTCATCGTGCCTGAAAATTTCGAGGCTGGACGAATTTATGAGTGCATAAGAGGGCTAAATTTAAAAGAGCTAAAAGAATTTTTGCCGGTTGATATTTATAAAGATGCGAAGCTAAATGGCTCGATCAGCCTTAGCCTCAAATTTATATTCCAAGATATGGAAAAAACGCTTGAAGATGGCGATATAAACGCACTTATGGATAAAATTTTAAGCAAGCTAAAAGAGAAACTAAATATCGGAATAAGATGAGAATTTATCCATTAGAAAAAAGTCTAAATTTAACTATTGACGACATCGCAGCGGATAAATCAATATCGCATAGATGCGCGATCTTTTCACTTTTAAGCGACAAACCATCTCACATTAGAAACTATCTAAGGGCTGGCGATACACTAAATACATTAAAGATAGTCGAGCTTTTAGGTGCAAAAGTTGAGGACAATGGTTTCGAAATAACGATCACACCGCCGCAAAAGATAAAAGAGCCAAATGAAATTTTAGAGTGTGGCAACTCTGGTACGGCAATGAGGCTTTTTATGGGACTATTAGCCGCACAGGATGGCTTTTTCGTACTAAGTGGTGATAGATATTTAAACTCACGTCCAATGGCTAGAATAGCAAAACCTCTAAACGATATGGGTGCAAAGATAGATGGTGCAAACAACGCAAACAACGCCCCGCTTTGCATAAGAGGGACAAAATTTGAAAGATTTAGTTTTGATAGCAAGATTGCCTCAGCTCAGGTAAAAAGTGCCCTTTTGCTAGCAGCTCTTTACTCAAATGGCTGCAAATTTAGTGAGCCAGAGCTAAGCAGAGATCATACTGAGCGTATGCTAGCTGGCATGGGAGCTGATATAAAGCGTGACGACCTAGAGATCACTTTAGAGCCGATGAAAGCTCCACTTGCGCCACTTGATATAGACGTGCCAAATGATCCAAGTTCTGCATTTTTCTTTGCGGTCGCAGCACTTATCATTCCGGGCTCACACATTATTTTAAAAAATATTTTGCTAAATAAAACTCGTATCGAAGCTTATAAAATTCTAGAAGAAATGGGAGCTGAGATAAAATTTCACAAAACCTCAAGCAAATACGAAGATATCGGTGATATCGAGGTTAGATACTCGCCAAATTTAAAAGGCGTAGAGGTTAGTGAAAATATCTCGTGGCTCATCGACGAAGCTCCAGCTTTAGCCATCGCATTTGCCTGCGCTAAAGGTCAAAGCAAGCTAACAAATGCCAAAGAGCTTCGTGTAAAAGAGAGCGATAGGATAGCCGTCACGATAAATGCGTTAAAGCAGTGCGGCGTTGATGCTAGCGAGCTTGAAGATGGCTTTATCATAAATGGCTCTGAGGCTAAATTTGCCATGATCGATAGTCACGGGGATCATAGGATTGCGATGAGCTTTGCTATACTTGGACTAAAGTGCGGCATGCAGATAGAAAAGAGCGAATTTATCGCCACTTCGTTTCCAAATTTTGCTGAAATTTTAAAGAAAATGGGAGCTAGAGTTGAAGATTGAGCTTGCTAGTAGTTATGGATTTTGCTTTGGTGTAAAAAGGGCGATAAAGATTGCTGAAAATGCAGGAGATGCTGCGACCATTGGGCCACTCATCCATAATAACGAAGAAATAAACAGGCTTGAGAAAAATTACAATGTAAAAACACTTGAGGGTATAGACGAGCTAAAGGATGAGAAAAAGGCGATCATTCGCACTCATGGCATCACTAAAAACGACCTCGCAGAGCTAAAAAAGACAGATATAAAAGTGATCGACGCAACTTGTCCGTTTGTGACAAAGCCACAGCAAATTTGTGAAAAAATGAGTGAAGAGGGCTACGATGTGGTGATCTATGGCGACATGCATCACCCTGAGGTAAAAGGCGTGAAGTCATACGCCAAGGGTAACGTCTATGTCGTGCTTGAAGAGAGCGAGCTAGAGGGCATTAAATTTAAGCAAAAGGTCGCACTTGTTAGTCAAACGACTAGAAAAGTCGAGAAATTTATGCAAATCGCAAACTACCTTATGCTTCACGTAAAAGAGGTACGCGTTTTTAACACCATCTGCAACGCAACATTTGAAAACCAAGAGGCTGCTAAAAATTTGGCAAAAAGAGCCGATGTGATGATAATAATCGGTGGAAAAAATAGCTCAAATACAAAACAACTCTACCTAATATCTAAAAATTTCTGCGAAGATAGCTATCTGATAGAAAGCGAAGAAGAGCTTGAAAAATCATGGTTTGATGGCAAAAATTTGTGTGGCATAAGTGCTGGTGCAAGTACGCCTGACTGGATCATACAAAAAGTCGTTGACAGAATCAAAAAAGTATAAAATTTATCCTAGCTAAAGCCACAATTAACTATAATAAGCCAATTTGCCTCTACTGGCATAATAAAATTTAAAGGATCAAGATGGCTGTGAACAAAAGTGTTCAATTAGGAAAAGCAAAAGACGAAGATATCGAAGATATCGATTTTGCTGCGATGTTAGAGGAGTCTTTTAAAAAGACTGAAGAAGATAGTGACGCAAAGATCGTCAGTATCAATGGCGATGAGGTTTTAATCGACGTTGGCAAGAAGTCAGAGGGCATTTTAAATGTTTCTGAGATCACTGATGCAAACGGCAACCTAACACATAAAGTTGGCGATACGATCAAAGTTGTAATAACTGGATCAAGAAATGGAAGACCTATAGTGTCGCACAAAAAAGCACTTAGAAAAGAGAAAGTTAAAGCTTTCATCGAAGCTTACGATCCTGAAAATTCTGGCGAAATCGACGTAAAAGTAGTTGGAAAAAATAAAGGTGGCTTTATAACTCAAGATGTAAATGGGGTGGAATTTTTCTTACCAAAAACTCACAGTGGCTTTAAAAACGCTGAAGGCATAATTGGTAAAACATATAAAGTAAGAGTTATAAAAATTGATAAAGAGGAAAATAGCATAGTTGTCTCTAGAAAGAAAATTTTAGATGACGACCGCAAAAAGCGTAAAGAAGCTCTATCAAGCATAGTAGAAAATGATAGCGTTATAGAGGGCACAGTTAAAAAAATCACAACTTATGGTATGTTTGTTGATGTTGGCGGTGTCGATGGGCTTGTGCATTACAGTGAGATAAGTTATAAAGGTCCAGTAAATCCTAGCTCACTATATAAAGAAGGCGATAAAGTTTTAGTTAAAGTTATCAGCTATGACAACGAAAAACGCCACTTGTCTTTATCTATCAAGGCAGCTACTCCAGATCCTTGGGAAGAGATCATAAATGATGGGCTAGAAGTTGGTGACACTATCAAAGTTACAGTTAGCAATATCGAGCCTTATGGTGCATTTGTTGATCTTGGAAATGATATTGAAGGATTTTTACATATATCTGAAATTTCATGGGACAAAAA
Organism: Campylobacter concisus; assembly: GCF_002165775.1. NCBI lineage: Bacteria > Pseudomonadati > Campylobacterota > Epsilonproteobacteria > Campylobacterales > Campylobacteraceae > Campylobacter > Campylobacter concisus. The sequence continues at coordinate 245,993 of NZ_NDYP01000002.1, forward strand.
TATAAAAAATCCAAAAGACCATATCAATGAAGGTCAAGAGATCGATGTTGAGGTTATTGAGATAGATGCAAAAGGACACCGCCTAAGAGTAAGCCTTAAAAATTTACTTCCAAAGCCATTTGATGAGTTTAAGGCAAAACACAAAGAAGGTGACGTAGTAAAAGGCGTTGTGACAACTATCACAAATTTTGGTGCATTTGTTAGAGTAGGCTGCGTTGAAGGTTTGTTGCATAACGAAGACGCATCTTGGGATAGAAACGATAAATGCAAAGATATGTTTAAAGCTGGTGACGAGCTTGAAGTAAAAATCATCAAAATCGATAGCGCTGAACAAAAAGTTTCACTCAGCCTAAAAGATCTAAAACAAAGTCCAGTTCAAGCATTTGCTGATAAATTTAATGTAGGCGATATCGTAAAAGGAACAATTCGCGATATTAAAGACTTTGGCGTGTTTGTAGAGCTTGGTGATAACGTTGATGCGCTGATCCGTAAAGAAGATCTAGGTAGTGTAGACGTTAGTATACTTAAGATCGGTGATGAGATCGAAGCAGCTATCGCATTTATCGATGAGAAGAAAAATAGAATTCGCCTTAGCATACGCCGTTTAGCAAAACAAAAAGAGCGTGAAGTGTTAAATGAGATCAATGATAACGATGATAAAGTAACACTTGGCGATATTATAAAAGAACAATTACTTTAGTTTAAATGGGCAGACGCGTACTTTTATTAGTAGTTGTCCTGCTATTTGTAATATTGGGTTTGGTTGGAATTTCTCTTGTTAAATTTGCAAGTGTAAATTTCAGCCAAATACATGAAGAAAATATCACAAATGAGCAAAATTTAACCAAAAGCACGACCAGCAATATTAACTGGATGAGTGAGCTAGCAACTATTAGAAAAAGAGATTATGTGCTGCCTGTAAATGAAATTTTTATAGAATACAACCGACCCAAAATAGAAAAACCAAAGATTACTGCATATGAGCTTTTGATAGATAAAAATGATATCTATTCAATGTTTTGTTTGATGCAGACTTTAAGAAAAAGCGAGGTCGATTTTACTGTTGTAAAAGATGGTGCAAAAAGCCAGATATTTTTAAATACTCAAGACTCTAAACTTCTACAAAATATCATTTTAGAACTAAGAGTTTATGATATCCACTCAAGTGTGAGAGAGGTAAAATTATGAAAACTATCATTGTTTGCGATGCAATACATCCAGTAGGTTTTGAACTTTTAAAAAAAGAGCAAGATATAAACGTAATAGACGCAGTTAATACTCCCAAAGATGAACTTTTAAAAATTTTAGGCGAGGCTGATGTTGCTATAACAAGAAGCTCAACTGAAGTAAACGAGGCCTTTTTAAACGCTGGTAAAAAACTAAAAGCTATCGTTAGAGCTGGTGTTGGTGTAGATAATGTCGATATAGAAGGATGCTCAAGGCGTGGCATAATAGCTATGAACGTTCCAACTGCAAACACTATTGCTGCAGTTGAGCTAACAATGGCTCATATGCTAGCTTCAGCTAGATCTCTTGAATACGCTCATAATGATCTAAAGCTAGATAGAATCTGGAAGCGTGAGAAGTGGTATGGGGTTGAGCTTTTTAAGAAAAAGCTTGGTGTGATCGGCTTTGGAAATATTGGCTCGAGAGTAGCTGTTCGCGCAAAAGCTTTTGGTATGGAGATCATCGCTTATGATCCATATATTGACCCATCTAAAGTTATCGACATGGGCGGTACTTATACTAAAAATTTTGATGATATTTTAGCATGTGATTTTATCACGATACATACACCAAAAACTAAAGAGACAACAAATATGATCGGCGCCAAAGAGATCGCAAAAATGAAAGATGGCGTAAGACTTATAAACTGCGCTAGAGGCGGTCTTTATAATGAAGAAGCACTTTATGAAGGGCTAAAAAGTGGCAAAATAGCATTTGCCGGTATTGATGTTTTTACAAGAGAGCCAGCAACTGATCATCCACTTCTTGATCTAAATAATGTAAGCGTCACTCCACATCTTGGGGCAAATACGCTTGAATCGCAGCGAAATATCGCAGTAGAGGCAGTCGAGCAAGCTATTTTATCAGCTCGCGGTATAAGCTATCCAAATGCGTTAAATTTACCTATAAAAACAGAAGATCTACCGCCATTTGTTGAGCCTTATATCGATCTTACAAGCAAGATGGCATTTCTTGCTGCACAGATCAATAAAAGCGCTATCAAGGCTATCCGCATAGAAACTCACGGTCAAATCAGCGAATACGCAAATTCACTACTAACATTTGCCATAGTTGGTGCACTAAAAGAGAGTCTAGGTGATGCGATAAACTACGTAAATGCCAAATTTTTATGCGATGAAAAAGGCATAGTAACAGAAACCATTGCTGGTGGTGATAGCATTTTTAAAAATAAAATCACTGTTCGCATCACGACCGAAAAAGGCATCGCAACAGTTGGTGGCACGGTATTTGGTGAAAATCAGCAACGTATCGTAACAATAAATGGATTTAAGACCGACTTTAAGCCAAAAGGTAAGATGATCATCTTTAAAAACCATGATGTGCCAGGCGTTATTGCTCAGATTAGTAAAATTTTAGCTGACGAGAAGATAAACATTGCAGACTTCCGCCTTGGTAGAGATGATCACAATATGGCACTTGCTGTTATCTTGGTTGATGAACATATAAAAGCAGAAACGTTAGAGAGACTAAACGCACTTGAAGCTTGTGTTTGGGCTCAATACGCAGTTATATAAAATTTTGAAAGGATAAAAAATGGCTTCATATTCAATGGGCGATCTAAAAAAAGGGCTAAAGATCGAGATCGATGGCGTTCCTTATAAAATCGTAGAATATCAACACGTTAAACCGGGCAAAGGTGCAGCTTTTGTTCGTGCAAAAATCAAATCTTTTATCGACGGAAAAGTGCTTGAAAAGACTTTTCATGCAGGCGATAAATGCGAGCAACCACATCTTGAAGAAAAAGAGATGCAGTATCTTTATGATGATGGTGAGTATTGTCAATTTATGGATACAGTTACTTATGAGCAAGTTGCTATCAGCGACGAGGATGTGGGTGATGTTAAAAAATGGATGATCGATGGCATGATGGTTGAAATTTTATTTCACAATGGCAATGCGATCGGCGTTGAAGTGCCACAAGTAGTTGAGCTAAAGATAGTTGAGACTCCACCAAATTTCAAGGGTGATACGCAAGGCGGTAAAAAGCCAGCTACTCTTGAGAGTGGCGCGGTAGTTCAGATACCATTTCACGTACTTGAGGGCGAAGTAATTCGTGTTGATACAGTTCGTGGCGAGTATATCGAGCGTGCAAATAAATAAAGCAGCTTAATATTTCTTGCTAAATTTATGTTTAGTAAATCTAATGCTTAGCTAAAGTCACTATTTAAAAAGTATTGGCTTTAGCAAAAAAACTTCATTTCTACATTGTGAAATTTCAAACAGTGTTAGCTTAGAATACACAAAATTTTTATATTTTATAAAAATCCAAATATAGCCAAATATCAGCTCATAAAATTTTTAAGAATCAAAAAATATATAAAAAAATGAAAATTCTTAGCGAGATAAGTAAATGTTTTAACTATAAAATTTTTATATTAGGATAGTAGAACCGTAAGTCAAAAACAGGGGAAAAACGAGACGGTTTCCCGTCTCGGTAGCTAGCATTAAGCCGACTTTTCTTTGAGATATTTGTTTATAAGAGTTGTGATCTCTTCACCGTGAGGAAATCTCGCTTCATCATTTCCGATGCGATCTTTCTTAGAAAATATAACATCTCCATTAACCTCGACGATGAAATTTCCACCATCACCTATAACCTTTTCGACTCTTGCATCACTAAAGTTCGCTTTTATTTCATCTTCTACACGAGAAGCTACCGGACGATAGTTTCAAGAGTTGCAGTAAATAATTTTTACTTGCATGCTCTGTCCTTTCTTGTGAAATAAGCCAACATTATATAGAATTTTACTTAACAAATAAAACATATTATTGTAAAGGATAAATTTATGAAAAAAGTTGCTGTGATTTTAGCTGAAGGATTTGAGGAGATAGAAGCACTAACTTCTGTTGATGTTTTACGTAGAGCTGGAGCGATAGCTTCTATTATTGGGCTAAATGACGTAAACATTAAAGGATGCCACAATATATGTGTAAAAGCCGATGTGACACTTCGCGAGATGAAAGAGCTAGACTACGATGCGATCGTCCTTCCTGGTGGACTTCCAGGAGCTAGCAATCTAGCAAACGATACAAGGCTCAAAGCAATTTTGCAAAATTTTGATAAAAGCAATAAGCTTATTTGTGCCATTTGTGCTGCTCCTATGGTGCTTGAGAGTGCTGGTGTGCTAAAAGATCATTTTGTTTGTTATCCAGGATTCGAAGAAAATGTAAGAAGCGATAAAAGAGGCTACATGAGCGATAAAAACGTGCTAAAAGATCAAAACATCATCACAGGAAAGGGTCCTGCATTTTCAATGGAATTTGCACTTTTTATAGTTAAAAATTTACTTGGCGATGAAGCCTATCTTCAAGTAAAGAATGATTTACTTTATAAATAGCTTATAAAGATAAAATAGTTTTTTATTTAATTATTCTTTTTAAACTTAAGATTAGATTTTGTTTAGTGATAGTTATAAAAGTTCTATATATACGAGCTTGTAGCTTTTAAGAATATTTTTCAAAAAAATATAATAAATTTTTGATTTTTTACATCTTTTTGACGAAAATTAGCTATTATCACACTAACCGAATAAATCGGTAATTTTTTTAAGGAACACTCCTGTGAATATTTATGTAGGAAATTTGTCGTATAGAACGACAGAGGCAGAATTGAAGGAAGCTTTTGCACAATTTGGTGAAGTAAAGCGCGCAAAGATCGTAAAAGATAGAGAAACTGACCGCTCAAAGGGTTTTGGTTTTGTTGAGATGGATGACGCAAATGAAGGACAAAGAGCCATAGACGGGCTAAATGAAAAAGAACTAGGCGGACGTACTTTAAGGGTAAATGAGGCCAGACCAAGGGATTAATGACTATTTGCCACCAAATGGTGGCATAGTATCCCGCATAGCTCCTACGCCTAGTGGGTTTTTGCATGCTGGTAACGCTTATAACTTCATCCTAACTTATCTTTTGACACGTTCAGTAAGTGGCATTTTGCACTTACGTATTGATGACTATGACCTTAGTAGATACCGGCGCGAGTTCGTTCAAAATATCTTTGATGTTTTAGAATTTTTGGGGCTTGAATGCGATAAAGGGCCTGTCTACACGAGTGATTTTGAGCAAAATTTTAGCTTTAAAGTAAGAGCTAAAAGATACGAAGATGTACTTAAAAAACTAGATGAAATTTATATCTGTGAATGTTCAAGGACTACAAAAGGTGCCTATAAAAACGACATTTACACAAAAATATGCAAAGATAAAAACCTAAAATTTATAAAAGATAAAACCGCCATTAGATTAAACATTGATGAAGACGATGAGCTTGGCAAGGCTGTATCAGCGCAGATGGGCGATTTTGTAATTTATAAAAAGGATTTTACTCCAGCTTATAATTTTGCAAGTGTGATAGATGATGAGGATATGGGCGTAAATTTGGTTGTTAGAGGGGAAGATCTGCTACCTTGTACACTAGCTCAAAGATACATCGCAAAAAGGCTAAAATTTAACTTCTCAGAGGCAACTTTTATTCATCATAAGCTGCTTTTAAAAGATGGCAAAAAACTATCCAAAAGTTCAAAATCACCGCCAATCGATCTAAGATCTAATCCGCAAATCTATTACAAAATATTAGCAAATGATCTTGGATTGGATATAAAGTCAACAGATAAAATTTCAAATCTTCTTTACGAGTTTAAGCTAAAAAATATAGCTAAAAATTTTTGCAAAGTATGAGCTAAATTTATACTGTATATGCAGTTTATCCCCGCCTTGATCTTTTGCTTTGATTAGCCATGTATTGCTTTGATTATTTGAGCTTTGTCTCAAAAAATGCACTAAAAAGCGAGTTTATGCCTTGCTTTGTAAATTTCTCCATTATCTTTTCGATCTGCGGTTTTTCTTGCCAGACGGGCTCATCTACGAGGCTCATTTTTGCTAGCTCATTTTGAGCGTCTATGTAGCTGCCAAGGCTATCAATTAGCCCAATTTTTAGGGCGTTGTGTGCCAAAAAGACCCTTGCATTTGCCCACTCGTCTTTTTTCTTGATGTCTAAATTTCTAGCCTCCGCCACGTCACTTACAAAGAGCATGTAAGCGTCATTTACGAGCCCTTGCAAGCTCTCACGCTCCTGCTTGCTCCAGCTCCTCATAAATGTGCCAGCCTCTTTAAACTCGCCAGCTTTCACCACCTGCTCGCTCACGCCTAAATTTTTGGCTAAATTTTCGATGTTTGCCCCTTGCATGATGACGCCGATCGAGCCTATGAAAGCGCCCGGGTTTGCAATGATAGTATCAGCATTTACGCCAGCGTAGTAGCTGCCGCTTGCCATGTTGCCAGCTGCGTATGCGAGTACTTTTTTGCTCTCTTTTAGTCGCTTGACTGCCATAGCTAGCTCCACGCTTGGACTTAGCGCACCGCCTGGGCTGTCGATGTAGAGCAGCACGCCTTTGATGTTGTTATCCAGCCTTGCTTTTTCGAGCGCATCTAAAATTTCGCTTGTGTCCATTATCGTGCCTGTGATGTCGATGCGGGCTAAATTTGGCTCTTTCATCTTACCATCTGGCGCAAATACGAAAAATAAGATCAGTAAAAATATGATCGCCTTAAAGTAGTTGCTGATAAATTTAAAAATTCCCAAAATTCCTCTAAAAATAAGCCTTAAAATTTGCAAATTTTGCCTCCAATATATAGTTTTTTGGCTTCATTTGTGTGAAGTATGAGCTGCAAAATTAGCTCGCTGTCATCGCACTCTAGGTCGCTATAGATTGCGATATCAGCTGCACGTCCTGCCTTTATCTCGCCGTTATTTGTCCTAAGTGCCTTTGCGCCACCATGCGTTGCAGCGACAAAAAGCCTAGTGGCAAGCTCGTTTAGATCAAGGCTAGCGTGGGTAAATAGGGCAGCCCTTAGTTCATGCCAGAAATTTAGGCTGATATTTGAGCTAAGGCCATCTGTACCGATATTTAGGCTGACATCATTTTTAAAAATTTCTTTTAAATTTAACGCCTTTTTGCCAAGCAGTCTATTTGAAACGGCACAGTGTGTCACGCTGTGATAGGGCTTAAATTTAGCAAAATCACTCACATAAACGCAGTGCGTAAAGAGCGTATTTATCTCACGAAACATCTCAAAATAGCTCTTCGTGTCATACATTGGCTTTGGGGCCGGATTAAATCTTAAAAGATGTTTTTTAAACCCTCCGGTGCCACGCTCTAACCACTGCTTTTCAGCCTTGCTCTCTAAAAAGTGCGTGCTTACAAGTAGCTCATCTTTTTTAGCCATTTCAAGGGCGGCTTTGGCGAGCTTGGGGTGCACAGAGTAGGGTGAGTGCAGCGAGATAGCTGGGGTGAAATTTTTACTTTTATAGCCCTTTGTCTTTTCAAATTTGGCTAAGAAATTTTGTAAATTTTGTTCGCACAGCTGCTCGTTTGAGCCTAAAATTTCACTAAAAAGCACGACTTTTAGTGGGCTAGCGGCTAAAATTTCAAGATCCGAGCCAAAGCTAGATATCTCGCCAATGGTGCAAACTCCGCTTTTTAGCATCGAATTTATAGCTTCATTCATCGCCTTTTTAGCATCCATCTTAGCTAGCTCACCACCTTTATCGATGATGGAGCCAAGCCATTTTATAAAATCACCACATTTTAGGGTGCTGACGTTTGAGCTAAACTCCAAATGAACGTGCGAGTTTATAAAGGCTGGGGCAACCACGCTATCATCAAAGTCACAAATTTTAGCCTCTTTAAATTTCTTTTGCGCCTCTTTTTCGTTTAAAATTTCTAAAATTTTACCCTCATCAATGACAACACAAGAATTTTTAAAAATTTTTGGATTTTCTCCGCCAGTGATGATCTTTTTTGCTTTTAGAATTTCCATTTTTGGCCTTAAATTTTTGTTATTGTAGCGAAAATTTAGGAACGAAAATGTATAATTTAGGCTATTTAATCAAAAAGGAGTGACATGGATAAGAAGCTAAAAATAATGGTTATCCAAGGCCCAAATATCAACATGCTTGGCGCTAGAGAGCCAGGAATTTACGGCGTTATGAAGATGGAGGACATCCACTCTCAAATGAAGATTGTCGCCGATCAAAATGACGTCGAGATCGAGTTTTTTCAAAGCAACCTTGAGGGTGAGCTAGTTGATAAGATCCAAGAGTGTTTGGGCGATGCAGACGGCATCATCATAAACCCAGCTGCCTACACTCACACATCTATCGCTATCCGCGATGCGCTAAGTGCGGTTGCGCTGCCAGTTATTGAGGTGCATATCAGCAACGTTTATAGAAGAGAAGAGTTCCGCCATAAAAGCCTCATTGCGCCAGTTGCAGCAGGTCAGATCGTGGGTTTTGGACCAGTTGGCTATCATTTAGCAATGATAGGAATGCTTCAAATTTTTGAGCAGATAAAAGCAGTAAGAGCAAATCAAAACGCACAATGAATTTTATCTTAAAGGACGAAAACGCCGTATTTTACGAGTGCGGCTATAGCTGCGACAATGAGTTTTTGCTGTGTCTTGACGGCGTGAAATACTTTTTCACGGATGCGAGGTATTACTTCGAGGCAAAAAGCTGCGTAAATGCTGGTGTGGTCGTTCTTTTGGCACAAAGAAATTTAATAAGCGAGGTCAGAGCATTTTTAAGGAAAATAAAGCCAAGCAGCCTCGTTTTTAACCCTGACGAGTTAAGCTTAAGCGAGTTTAATGCACTTAGCAAGGGCTTTAAGATAAATTTCAAGCCAAAGGCAAATTTCTCTAGGCTAAAGAGAATTTGCAAGAGCGAAGATGAGATAAAAATTTTAAAAAAGGCTAGCGAATTTGGAGCAAAATGCTTTGATGAATTTGCCAAATTTGTCCGTGAAAATGGCGAAGGAATGAGCGAAAAAGAGCTTCATTTTAATGCTTCGCTCATATTTAGGCAAAAAAACGAGCTAGGTCTTAGCTTTGATCCGATCGTGGCGATAAACGAAAATGCCGCAAAGGCGCATGCGCTGCCTGGGGATAAAATTTTAAAAAAAGGCGATTTGTTGCTACTTGATGCGGGGGTTAAATTTAACCGCTACTGCTCTGATCGCACTAGAACCGCTTGCTTTGATGAAAATTTTAACTTCTCAAAGGAGCAAAAATTTACAAACGCCAAGATGCAAGAAATTTACGAGATCGTAAAAGAGGCTCAGGCTGCTGCAATAAAGGTCGCTAGAGCTGGCATTAGGGCGTGCGAGATAGACCTTGTAGCAAGAAATGTGATAGCAAAGGCTGGATATGAAAAGGCCTTTTTTCACTCGACAGGACATGGTGTGGGAGTCGATATACACGAGCTTCCAGTCATCTCAGCAAGAAGCGAAACGCTCATAAAAGAGGGCATGGTCTTTAGCGTGGAGCCTGGAATTTATCTAGAAAATGAATTTGGCGTACGCATCGAGGATGTGGTGGTCGCAAGAGAAGGTGGGTGCGAAATTTTATGAGGCTAGCTGGAGCAAGAAAGATCGCAAGAAGCCGTTTTTGCCCTAGTTTTTTTCATAAAAGAGATGAGTTTAAGTATGAGGCGCTAGTTGGTATGGGTGGCAACATCGGTGACAGCGCAAAGAGGTTTGATAGATTTATAAGAGCGATTACAAGTGATAGCAGGTTTCATGTAGTTGAAGTCTCGCCGATCCTTATAAATGCGGCGTTTGGCTACGAAGTGCAGGATGATTTTAGTAACGCTGTTATAAATTTACAAACATCTCTGGGGCCTAGAAATTTACTAAAAATTTTAAGGCACTATGAGAGTAAATTTAAGCGCGTGAGGACATTTAAAAATGCACCACGTACGCTTGATCTGGATATTTTGTATTTTAGTAAAAAAGTCTATAAAACGCCGCGTCTTATCGTCCCGCATCCAGGAGCCGATAAGAGGCTTAGCGTGATCGTGCCACTAGGGCTTATGAGAGGTTAAAAGGATATAAATGGCTACAAAATTTCATACTTTTACAGGTGAGAGCACCATTGAGGCTTTGAAAAAGGCTCAAGAGACGTGCGGCGAGAAGGCCATACTCGTTACTACAAAGCAAATTCAAGCCAAAACAATAAACAAAAAGCCACTTTATGAGATTTTAGTAAGTGTCGAAGAGGACGACGTTAAACAGCCTCCAAAGCCAAATGCAAAAGCCATTAACTACGAGAATGCCTACTCAAAATTTAGCAAAAACTATGAGCCGCCAAAGCCAAAATTTGAGATAAAAGAGGAGCCTGCTAAATTTGAGCAAAAGACTATGTCGCCTGAGCCATACGATCCAAATGAGAGCGTGCTTTTAAATATCTCGGCTGCTGCAAAAGAGATAAGTACAATTGCAAATGTCGATATGAACGAGATCAAAGAGCCAAATACAAATGGCATGAATAAAAAAATAGACGACGTAGCAAAGCAAGTAAGCGTGCTAAGCGAAAAAATAGGGCTGATAACTGACATGATCTGGGACGAAAAAGCTCCAAATCGCAATAATCTCTCTATCCCGCCAGAATTTGCTAGCATCTACAAGCTCGCAAAACAAAGCGGTATGAAAGAGGAGCATTTGGAAGCGATAATGCAAACTACGCTTGAAAATTTGCCAGTTTCGATGAAAAGCAATCCAACCGCGGTAAAAAGGTACTTCTACTCACTTTTGCGAAATATGCTACCTTGCAGAAAAGAGCCAAGCGATAAAAAACAACGTATAATGATGCTAGTTGGTCCAACTGGAGTTGGTAAGACGACGACTCTTGCAAAGCTAGCGGCTCGTTTTGCCTACGGCAACGAAAAGCGCTATAAAACAGGTATCATCACGCTTGATACGTACCGTATCGGAGCGGTTGAACAGCTATTTCAGTATGCAAAGATGATGAAGCTACCTATACTTGATGTTATCGAGATAGATGACTTTCAAAATGCTATCAAACAGCTTAATTATTGTGATGTGATACTTATAGACACGACTGGAAATTCACAGTATGACAAAGAAAAACTTGAAAGGCTTGATAAATTTTTAAAGCATAGTGGTGCAAAGATCGATGTAAATTTAGTCCTTTCGGCTGGCTCAAAGGTTGAAGATCTAATAGAAATTTATAATGGGTTTTCATTTTTGGATATTGACACGCTAATAATCACCAAATTTGATGAGACAAAAATTTTTGGCAATGTCTTTTCGCTGATATATGAAACAAATACGCCAGTTAGCTACTTTAGCGTGGGCCAAGAGGTGCCTGATGATCTTGTGGAGGCAAAGAGCGAATTTTTAGTAGAGTGCGTGTTTGACGGCTTTACAAAGCAAAAGGCTAGCGATGAATAATCAAGCGCAAAAGTTACAAAGTTTAGTCCAGTCTCAAAGCAAGAGCAAAAATACGCATTTTATTGCGATAACTAGCGGTAAAGGCGGTGTTGGTAAGAGTACGATAAGTGCAAATTTAGCAAATGTTTTATCAAAAAATGGCTACAAAGTAGGGCTTTTTGACGCTGATATCGGCCTTGCAAACCTTGATGTCATCCTAAATGTAAAAATGGGTAAAAATTTACTTCACGTGCTAAAAGGCGAGTGCAGCCTAAAAGATATCTTGATACCTATAAATAAAAATTTGATCCTCATTCCTGGCGAAAGCGGCGATGAAATTTTAAAATTTAACAATCAATTTTTATTTGAGAGGTTTTTGGATGAGGCGAGCGAGCTTGATGAGCTTGATTTTTTGATCATCGATACTGGAGCTGGCATAGGTGGTAGCACGCAGCTATTTTTAGAAGCGGCTGATGAGGTCGTGGTGGTGACTGTGCCTGATCCTGCGGCGATAACTGATGCGTATGCGGTCATAAAGATCGTTTCAAGGTTTAAAAATAGTGAGCTTTTGCTTTTAAATATGGTAAAAAATGAAGCAGAAGCGACTAGAATTTATGAAAATATCAAACGTGTTGCTAATGCAAATATTGGGCCTAGCTTAAATTTAGAGCTTATAGGATTTGTGGCTTCTGATAAGAATGTTTCAAGAAGTATAAAACAACGAACGCTTTTTACAGACGACGCTGCTTATGCTGAGCCTAGTGCCCAGATAAAACAGATAGCTTCGAATTTACTTTATAGGTTGGAACGAAAAGTGCTTAACGATGAGCAAAGCAGGAGCTTTGGGGGCTTCTTTAAGCGTTTGATAGAACAATTTTAATGGAGATTGAGCTTTGCGTGCAGAAAATTTTATAGCATTTTTTACGGTTTGTGGTTTTTTTGTAGGTATAGTTTTTACCTTGCTAAAGGTGAGTGAGCCTATCGAAATGCTTGTTTATACACTAGTTATTACTTTGTTTTTTTATCTTATAATTCACATTGTTATCATGAACTACATCGATGTGAAAAGGGCTTTAACTAAAATTTTTGACAAACAAAAGCACGAAGAGATCGCAGACTATCTCATCTCTGAGCTAAATACTAGAGAAAAGCGTATGGAAAATATAATGGTAAAAATGACTGCTGAAAATTTTGATTCTGGTAAACGAAATGCACGAACTAAAGCAAAAGCAGCTTAACGCTTATAAAAACACGATAAAAAAGGAACAAGACGAAATCGTCTTAAAATATATGCCAGCACTGCGTGCAATGGCATTTAGGCTTAAAGAGAGGCTACCATCAAGTATAGATACAAATGACCTAATAAGCATTGGCGTTGAAGAGATGATAAAACTTAGCAGGAAGTATGACAAGGAGCAAAATGACTCTTTTTGGGGTTATGGTAAGAAGAGAATTTATGGATCTATGCTTGATTACCTAAGGACTCTTGATGTTGTTAGCAGAAGTGATAGAAAACTTGTAAAGAGTATAAATAGTGAGATAGATAATTATTTCAATGAGCATGAAGAAGAGCCAAGCGATGAGTATTTGGCTGAAAAACTTAATGAAGATATTGAAAAGATAAGAGAGGCCAGAGGCGTTAGCGGTATTATCACTATTTTGCCAATAGACGAGCAAATGGAGCTAATTGGTCAAAATGATGTCGAGAAAAGCATTGAGAGAGAGGATCTTATTTTAAAAATAGAAGAAGCTTTAAAAGATTTTGACGAAAGAGATCAGATGTTGGTTCAGCTTTATTATTATGAAGAGCTAAATTTAAAAGAGATAAGCCAGATCATGAATATCAGCGAGAGTAGAATTTCACAAATTCATAAACGCTTGCTTGATCGTATCAGGCGTAGCTTGGGGGTTTAATGGCTGATATTTTAAGTCAAGAAGAGATAGACGCGCTACTTGAAGTTGTTGATGAAGACGGTGATACGAGTAATTTCGAGGTCGAAGAGAGATCGCAAGGCGAACAAAAACAGATTGTTATTTATGATTTTAAGCGTCCAAACCGCGTTAGTAAAGAGCAACTTCGTGCGATAAAAGGCATCCATGATAAGCTTGCCAGAAATTTGGCTAGTCAAATTTCTAGTGTTATGAGAAGTATCGTCGAGATCAGACTTCACAGTGTTGATCAAATGACTTATGGCGAATTTTTGATGAGTTTACCAAGTCCAACTAGTTTCAACGTCTTTTCTATAAAACCGCTTGATGGAAACTGTGTTTTGGAGATAAATCCAAGCATTGCTTTTCCGATGATAGATCGTTTGCTTGGCGGAACTGGTGAAAATTTTGAGGCAAATAGAGAACTAACCGATATTGAAGTAAATTTGCTTGATGCGGTGCTTAGAATGATCATGCAGCGTCTTAAAGAGAGCTGGTCAATGATAACTGATATGTACCCAAATGTGGAAGCTAAGGAGAGCAGTCCAAATGTCGTACAGATCGTCTCTCAAAATGAGATCGTCATCATGGTCGTTATGGAGATCATAGTCGGTGGCTCAAGCGGTATGATAAATTTATGCTATCCGGTTATCTACCTTGAACCGATACTCTCACGCCTTGCAAACAGAGACATTATGCTTGGTGAAACAAGTGCAAAAAAAAGTAGAAACAAAGAGTTAAAAACACTTATCGGACGGGCAGAAATTTTATATGAAGCTATACTTGGCAAATCGATCATTAGCGTAAATGAGTTTTTAAATTTAAAAGAAGGCGATATTTTAAGGCTTGATAGAGGAGCTGATGATAAGGCGATCGTTTGTATAGATAAAAAAGAAGTTTTCTTGGCTGAGGTCGGACTTCATAGATTTAGAAAATCTATAAGAATTGAGCAGTTAATACGCTCCGATAAAGATGAGATCAAAAACATCCTAGAAAAATATGAAGAAGAGAGAAAAGCAAAACTAATGGCTTATGAAGCTAACGAACGCAATATGGAAGAAGAAGAGAGTGACGAAGATGATGAATAATTTTTTTAATATATTTTCCAATGAGTTAAAAGCTACGATCGAAGGGCTTACAGGTAGAGCTCCAGAGGTTGGCGAGAGAAATGAATTTGATGCACCAACACAAAACGGCATAAAGCCTCCAGTGGTAATGGCTAGCGTTGCATTAAGCGGAGATATTAATGCCAAAGCAGAGGTTGTATGCACTCCGGTTTTAATAAGTGCCATTAGCGAATGGATGATGGGCGAAGAGGAAATTTCAAAGAATGAAAATTTAGGCAGTGATGAGCTTGACGCTGCAAAAGAGATATTTTCAAACCTTTTTAGTGCCTTTAGTACATCTTTGGGTGCTCAAAAGGGCATGCCAAAGATAAATTTTGAAGTAATAAATGTAAATTTTTTAGATGAAAATTCTTCGCTTGATTTTAGTGTTTATGAAAAGCTATTTTTATTTAATGTCAAAATTGAAGATCTAAGCGAGCATATCGGTTTTGCTTGCGATCATTCGCTAATGAAATTTTTTGAGCCAACGAAGACTGAAGCACCAGCTGCACCAGCAAGCACTCCTCACGTAGCCAAGGGCGATTTTAGCGTTGAAGAGATGAGAAATATCGGTCTTATAATGGACGTTAGACTGCCTATTCGTGTTCGTATCGGCTCAAAAAGAATGCTTTTAAAAGATGTGCTTACCATGGATATTGGCTCAGTTATTGAGCTAAATCAATTAGCAAACGATCCGCTTGAAATTTTGATCGGTGATAAGGTTATAGCACTTGGCGAAGTTGTCATAATCGATGGAAACTTTGGCATCCAGATCACTCAGATAGGCTCAAAACGCGAGAGGCTCCAACAGTTAAAATAATGAATAATGAATTAGTTAGTGATCTTTTAAATTTTCCAAACGTCTTAAAATATAAAAATAAAAATGTTACCTTCTTTGGCTCGGCTAGATTTGATGAAGAAAATTTCTACTGCAAAAAGGCTTATGAACTAGCTTACAAACTAAACGAGCTAGGATATGCTATCTTAACCGGAGGTGGAGATGGCATAATGAGAGCTGCAAACAAGGGCGCATTTGATAGCGCAAAGTCTCCAAGTGTCGCACTAAACGTAAGGCTACCGTTTGAACAAAATACAAATCCTTACGTTACTGCAAAATATCTCTTTTCAAATTTAAGCCCAAGAAAATTTGCACTCACCGATCGTTCAGTCGCATTTGTAGTCTTTCCGGGTGGCTTTGGCACTCTTGATGAACTTTTTGAAATTTTAGTACTCGCTCAAGTTGGTAGCAAAAAAGTAAAAATTTTTCTTTTTGGGAGTGAGTTTTGGCAGGGGCTTGATGAATTTATAAAAAATACGCTAGTTAGCCAAAAAACAATAAAAAAAGAAGATATAAATTTATACAAAATCACCGATGATTTAGAGCTTATCGCAAACGAAATTTTGACTATTTAAAAATAAGATATAAAATATCCGCTTTTAAATTTCAAAGAGGTAAAAAATATGAAAATAATGGTCGCAATGAGCGGTGGTGTAGATAGCACTATGACGGCTAAATTTCTGCAAGAAGCTGGTCATGAAGTGCAAGGTTGCTATATGATGCTACATCAAAAGCCAGGATATCACGAAGAAAACATCAGAAAAGTCAAAAAAGTGGGCGAGTATCTTGGCATAAAGGTGCATATTTTGGATCTGCAGGATAAATTTAACGAGTTTGTCTATGATCCTTTTGTGAAGCTCTATAAAGAGGGCAAGACGCCAAATCCTTGTGCTTTGTGCAATAAATTTATAAAGCTTGGTGCGTTGCTTGATTTTGCAAAGGCAAATGGCTGTGAGAAGCTTGCTACCGGGCATTATGTGCAAGTTATTGATGGATTTATCACATGTGCAAAAGATCCTAGCAAGGATCAAAGCTACTTTTTAGCTCAAGTGCCAAAAGAGATATTAAAAGATGTTATTTTCCCGCTTGGGGATAAATTTAAAAAAGATATAAAAGAGCTTGCAAGAAGTGTAAAAGTGCTTGAAGAATTTGCTACGCAGGCAGAAAGTAGTGAAATTTGCTTTGTGGAAGATACTTATATCGAAGTTTTAAATAAGCATTACAATACAAATTTGCCAGGAAACGTAGTTGATAAAGACGGCAAAATAATCGGTCGCCACCAAGGTTATATGCACTATACTATCGGTAAGCGCCGTGGTTTTGAGGTTTTTGGTGCTCATGAGCCACATTTCGTTATAAAAATAAATGCCGATAAAAACGAGATCGTTGTAGGAACAAAAGATGACTTGGCTCAAAAAGTAGTTGAGCTTGAAAACGTAAATTTATTTATAGATAAAGATAAATTTGAGTGCGAAACCAAGATAAGATATAGAAGCCCTAAACTTGATGCTTTTGTTGAGGTTGATAAAGAGAATAAAACGGCAAAATTAACGCTAAATCAAAATGCACTTGGTGTGGCACAAGGCCAGCTTTGTGTTATGTATGATGGTGATAAGGTTATTGCAAGTGGATTTATAAAAGGCTAGCTTTAGCCTTTTATAAAAATTTATTGAGCTCTGTGCGATTTTTTATAAATTAAGCTAAAATTTATTGACAAAACATATCTTTTCGTCTATAATACGAGCTCTTTTCAAGTGTTCCGGATTAGCTCAGCGGTAGAGTAGGTGACTGTTAATCACTTGGTCGCTGGTTCGAACCCAGCATCCGGAGCCATTTATCTTCAAAAATTCTTTTAAAACCCAGATTTTAACGATGTTTTAAGAACTTTAAGTTTTCTTATTTTTTGTATTTTTCCCCTTTATTTCCCCTCAGTTTTATTTAATATTTTAAAATTTTCTATTTTGCTCTAATGTGTTTTTATGTATATTATTTTTTGTTTTTAAAGAGTTGTAGGCAAAAATATAAAATATTTTTACTCTAATTCGCTCTAAGCTACTCTAAAGAGCTATATTTTATAAAGAATTTCTAAAAATATCTCATTCTGTAATGAAAAAATACCTCAATTAGTATAATTAATAGTAAAAGCAAAAAGGATTTTTATGCTCGATAGTAATGAGTTTTTAAATACAGTACTACAAAGTCTAGAAAGACAGTTTCCATCTGTGCAAGCTCTAGATCGGAAGCAAACAGCCAAGGCGATTGGAATTGGGCTTTCAACATTAGACTTACGTATCAAAGATGGCAGGAATTTACCTAGATATATAAAAATAGGTGATGCTAAAAATTCAAGGATAGTTTTTCCCTTACTTTCAATAGCTGAGTTTTTAACAAATCAAAGGCAAAAGGTTTTATGATGAAGCAAAATAAGAGAAATAGACTCACTATAAGACTTGATGATAATGAATTTAATCAAGTGAATCTAAATGCTTCAATATCTGGGCTAAATAAGTCAACCTATATAAGACACGTTTTAATAAACGCTAAACCACCTATTCATAAATTTGATAAGGCAATGATAATTCAGGTGGCAAAAATAGGCAATAACATAAACCAAATTGCAAAGCATGTAAATATAGATAAAGTCATAGATGGTGTTGTTTTAAAACAAATAATTGATGTCAATAAAAAATTAGACGACTTAATGCTGCAAAAGCAAAATTTAGGAAGTTAAGCATGTTAGTAAAATTCTTTAAAACTAAAAACGGCGGTGGTGTTGCGGGTATCAACTATCTTTTAAATCATCGGGCAAAAGACAATACAGCGTTTGTTTTAAAAGGTAGCGAAGTGATTACTAGGCAGATAGTATCCAATATGACCAAAAAACAAAAACTTTGTATGGGTTGTTTGAGCTTTGAAGAGGCTGACATTGATTTGGATACCAAACAAAAGATTATAGATGAATTTGAAACACTGCTACTCGGAAGATACAAAGAGAGATTTAATATCCTTTGGGTTCAACATATCGATAAAGGTCGGCTTGAGTTAAATTTTGCCATACCAAAAGTTGATTTAGAAAGCGGAATGGCTTTTAATCCATATTATGACAAAAAAGATAGAGCTTTAATAGACGCTTGGCAAAACCTTACAAATTTCAAATTCAGCTTTAGCGATCCAAAAGATCCCGCAAAAGCCCATATGCTTCAAGGCTCAAGAAAAGAGATTGGTATCATTAAAGAATATATTGAGCTAGAAAAAATACTGACCGAAAAATTTATAAATCAAGAATTTACTTGTAGAGATGACATTTTAAAAGCTTTAAATGATAGCAGGATAGAGATAACTAGAATTAGCAAAGACTACATATCGGTCAAATTACCTGGCACTAAAAAAGCTAGAAGATTCAAGGGGGATATGTTTAGTGAAGAATTTAGAAATATTAAAAGCATGGAGCAACTCCGAAATAAAACTGAAGCGAGAGCAGCAGAATTTAGAGGTAGAGCAGATACGCAAACAAATGTTGGAGCTTCAAGACAAAGTTTTATATTTGCAAGACAGCTTGAAACAAAAGAACCAAGAGAATTTAGAATTGTTAAATTTAAACAAAGCTTGTCAAAACGAGATCAAGAGCTTGCAAGACTCAAAAGAGGACTTGACAAACAAATACAAGAGCGAAATAAATGGCTTGAAGTCCAGGTTAACAGAGTGCAGAAGCGATGCAAAATTTTTCGAAATCATATCATGGATATCGGTTATTGCATTAGTGCTAATTTCGATATACATATGGAGCCTATATTTACAAAAGCCCTAACTAATGCAAATAAATCAGCCAATGATGGTATAGATAAAACAAAATACAAATGGCGAGCAACAAATCATAAACACACTATTTTTAACGAAAGGATTTTTGATAATGACTCTACTAGAGCAAACATTATTGACACAATTAGAAGAAAAAGAGAAATGGGAGCAAGATATGGTAATGTTATTAGGACAACTATTGATGGAATTCGAGACATTAAAAGAGAAATTAGTCAGTATAGAGATAGAATCAACAAACAATATAAATTCCTTATATCAAGAGTTATCAAACTTGCAACTGCAGCTAACAAACTTGCAGAAAGAATCCGAGAATCAGACATTTTTTCAAGAGAATTACATGATGCAACTAGAGAATTTGAAGAAGTCGCTAGAAGGTATGCATTAAGTCATGCGCAAAAAGATGTTAAGATCGATGTAGATGTGCCAAAAAAGAGAGATATTGGTGGTATGGGGTTTGATTTTTGATTGGGAGATTAAATATAAATTTTATCTCCCAATATATCTTGCTAATATAAGTGCAATGATTAGTTCATCTATATATTTATGAATTTCACCTTTTGTAAGCCCCACTCTAACAATAATCAAGCGGATCAAAATCACTATACTCTTTTTCATAGTATATATCTTCAGCCCAGTAGTCAAAGCACTGAAGCTCTTTTAACGCTAGCCTTAGCTCCTTTCGCTCAAGATGCTCATATCTAAAGCTTATCACGCGTATTAGTATCTCTCTTATAAAATTTCTATCACTGCTAAAATTTTGTGCCGCACTTTTTAAAGTTGCTATGACATTTTTTATAAATACACCTTTATAATAAGCCACTCCTAAAGCCTGAAACAGCATTATCTTTGCCTTGTCGATAACTCCATTTTTATAAAAAATTTCTGCTATTTTTATGCATATTAGCGTATCTTTTTCGAAGTAGATCTCGCTATCCCAAAGCCCAAATTCGTCTGATATCTTATCTAAACATATATTTTCTTCTACGCTACAGCCATTATAAGTGTCAAACTCGGCATCAGGTCTTAAAAACCACTCAAATTCTATTTTTGCATTTTTGCAGATGACGTAAGTTTGCCAGCTTCTCATAGAAGCTCTTATAGCGTAGCTATGTAGTTTATGTTCGAGTTTTACGAAGTAGCATTTGCTTTTTAGCGGGATTATCTTCACTACTTCGCTTTTTGAAATTTGATCCGCGATCTCTTTGTAGTATGAGAGCGGTTTTATCTCATTTTTGATATATTTTTCTGCCTCATTGGCAACGACGAAAAATTCCTCTTTTGTTGTGGCGGCTTTTATGAGTTTTTTGAAACTTTCGCGAGCCCATTTGTGAAAGCCTATATGTGAGAAAAGATCATCCTCTAGTTCATACACTTGCCCAAATAACTCAGCGCTTTTGTTCTTTTGCATGAGCTTAAATATAGCAGCTGCGCCAGCTATGCCGTTTTCAAGCCTACCACACATCGTGCGGTATATCCATCTTGTGCATACAAAGCATTGATTTGTCGAGTCATTTAGTAAGTGACCTAGCATATCCTTTGCTTGCTTCTCTTTACCTGCCTCAAATAGCTCTTTTATCCGTTTGATCTTCTTCATCGCCACTCCTTTTGGGATGAATTTTAAAGTAAAAAATGGACAAATTTTATTCCTGTTATGCTGCTATGATCTCACAAAAGGACGTTAAAATAAAGATCTTTTTGACGATATAGAGTAGATAAAGGAGGAATGTAATGGAAAATGAAACAAACTATATTTTAAGTGCTGGCGATATGCTAAGTTGTCAAAAATATCAAATTCCAGACTATCAGCGCCCATATGTGTGGAGTGAGGATCTAGCCTTGGGGCTATTTTCAAGCATTAAAAGGTCATTTGAGAATGGAGTCTCTGATGAGATTTTATTAGGACATATTATATTGCATGTAGAAGCAGACGCCATAAATATAGTTGATGGACAACAGCGAATAACTACGCTGGCCCTTATTTTAAAAGCTCTAGGCGATAATAATGTACCTTTTTTAGATAATAAGCTAAATATCTTATCACATAAGGCTTTGAAAAGAAATTTTGAGCTTTTAAAATTAGAATTGGCTGATACAAAAGATAAAGAAAGACTCGTAGAATATATAAAAGAAAAGGTTAAATTTACGTTCGTAAAAACTGAAGACTTAGACGAAGCATTTTTATATTTTGATACGCACAATACTAGCGGCAGAGCCCTTAGCGAAACAGATCTACTCAAAAATCACCACCTAATGTTTATGGACGAGACAAAATCAAAGCAATTAATGCTTCACTACACTAAAAAATGGAATGAGTACTCTTTATGCGGGGTTAATACCTCTTGGTTTTTGAGGGAGAATTTGATATTTCGCACACTACGAACTGCACTAACCATAAGGAATATAAAAACTAATGCATATTATCCACATATAGTATTTGGTTATTATGGAGCAGATGAAGAGTGGTATAGGATAAATTATTCTATTTTTCAAGAATTTAAAAACCATTTCGATGAAAAAATAAAAATTTACAAAAGCAATATATCGATAGTAGATGATGTGCTTGGTGGCGCAAATTTTTTTGAATACGTTTTTAAGTATTGCGATATCTTAAAATATATTGAAAGTAGTTTTATATTTTTTAATGGAGATTTTACAGGATGTAGTTACCTAAATCATGCTTGCCACGTGGTTTTACTGTGTGTAGCTGATAAATTCGGTACTGAAGCATTGGATGAAATTTCAGATTTAGTACTTTTCAATGTCTTAATAGTAGTTTGTAAACATGATAGGATTGATCCGAATAACTACATGCTATCAAATTTGACCAACCGACTCCTGCAGCTCATAGACACATCAAGTGTATTAGAAACTTTAAAAATAAAGATAGAAAAAGAGTTAAAATCTAATGTTGATACAGTATATATCTCGCCTGAAAAATTAAAAAAATTAAAAAATAAGGATAAATATACAGAAAATTATATAAAAAGTCGCTCGTTTGGTATTATAAAATTGAAAGGAAAAGAAGATGGAAGCAAGAAAAAATAATATCGGCAGTTTAAAAAAGCTAAAATTTGAAATACCTTTTTACCAAAGGGCATATTCTTGGGAAAAACAAGATATTGAAAAGTTAATAAATGACATAAATGCTAGAAGCAAACACTATCTTGGCAATATCGTATTTAAAAAAAATGATGATAAATTTATAATTATAGATGGACAGCAGAGGCTAACTACAATTTATATTATTTTTATGGCTCTAAGAGAAAAACCGTTTGAGCTAGATTATGAAATAGACAGTGGTGACGGCGAAAAACTAAAAAACTTTGATATCAACGAATATAGATATATTAACCAGCAAATTTTAGAGGCTATTAATTTTGTAAAAAATAATAAGACTTTATGTGAAATTTCTTTTAAAGAAAAACTAAATTCAGCTATTTTTACAATGACTATTATCCCAGAAAATATCAAAGCTACTGAGTATTTTGAACTAGTTAATACAAAAAGCATCCAGCTTGAAAATCATCAAGTTTTAAAGGCTAGATTTTTAAGTAATATCAAAGACAACTATGTAGGCATAGCAAGAAAATGGGATATGATCTCAAATATGGATGAAAAGTATAAGGATCAAGTAAAAAACAACAATAAATATACACAATGCGGGGAGCTAGAAACTATAAATGTGCTTTTAAATAAAATCTACAAAGAAGAGCAAAGAGCACAAACTAAAACAAATTCTGATGCAAAGAGCTTGGTAAAATTCCCGGTATTTTTACTTCTAGCTTTAAAGGTCTTTGTTGCTAAAAAAGAACTCAAAATAGACATTATCATAAACAAAGATAAACTTTTAGGTGAATTTGATAAGGTTTTTAAAGAACAAGCCAATATATACTCTGAATTTATTAAGTTCCTAGAAGATATGCGTAATAAATTCGATGGATTTGTCTATAGAGATGACGATATGAAAGACAAAAAGCTACTAAATTTACAAAGGATGTTTTACTATACCAGTGAATATGATAAGCCAGAATTTATTGCTGCACTACTAGCCTTTTTAGATAAAAGCTCGCTAGGAGAGTATAATGAGGAAAATGCAAAAAAAGTTACTAAATTTCTTGAGCAATTAGACAACGAACTGGTAAAAAGTGCTCTAAGAAATAACGGATCTCGTAAAATAGTAGAAACAATAAATAACGTTATAGAAAAAATTTATAAAAACGAAAACATAGAAACACAAATGCTTGAAAAAATAGACTCAAGTTTTTTGGATAATGGGACAGCGATACCACACTATTGGTTCTATAGGCTAGAGTATCTACTTTGGCAAGATTTTGAAGATTTAAATGTTTGTGGTATTTGTGCAAACAATATAAAAACGGTATTTCCTAAATTTAATAGAGACGAATACCTAATCAAATCCCAAGACACGGTAGAGCATATGTGGGCAACAAATTTACAAGAAAATAACAAAGCACTAGATGATTTTGGAAATTTGGCCTTAATAAGAAAAGATTTTAATTCTAGTTTAAGCGATTATAATTTTGGAGAGAAGCTAAAAAGGATAAAAGAAAATCCAAACTCAAGTATAAAAATGTTGATATTTTACACACTTCAACAAGGCTATAACATTGAAAGAATAAAAGACCTTGGCATAAAAATGAAACAAATTCTTTTTCAGGGCATATACAATGGCACTATCTAAATCCCTCTACATTCGCGGTCTTCAGTGTGAAAAGAGCTTGTGGCTTAAAAAGAAAAAGCCAGAAGTCTTGCAAGCTCCAGATGATGGCGCGCAGGCTGTGTTTGACACTGGCACATCGGTAGGCGAGCTAGCCTGTGAGCTTTTTAGTGGTGGCGAGAGGATAGAATACACTGGCGACTTTGGCTCGCAAATGGCAAAGACCAAGGAACTTATGGGGCGCGGCGCAAAGGTCATCTACGAGGCCACTTTTTGCTTTGATGGCATCCTTGTTATGGTTGATATCCTTCGTATCGGTAGGGACGGGCTTATCATTAATGAGGTAAAGAGCTCAACCTCGGTAAAAGAGGTCTATATCGATGATGCAAGCATCCAGTACTACGTCATTAGCTCGCTTGGCTACAAGGTGAGTGTCGTAAATATCATCCACATAGATAGCAGCTACGTAAGAGGCGAGAAGCTTGAGCTTGAGAAGTTTTTTCATACCGAAGACGTGACTGAGCAAGTAAGGCAAAAACAAGCAGATATCCCTCGAATTTTAAGTAAATTTGATGAAATTCTTAGCAAAGACGTTGAACCAGAGATTGATATCGGAGTTCAGTGCTCAAACCCATATCCTTGCGATGCTTGGGAGTACTGCTGGCGCGAGCAGCGAGGCATACCAGAGTATAGTATTTTTGATATTAGTGGCTTAAGAAGTAAAAAGAAATTTGAGCTTTATAAAAGTGGCATAGTTAAATTTGAAGACATAAAAGAGCTAGATAAATTTAACACCTCTCAGCAGATCCAAATCCGCTCCGAACTATCCAAGGAGCAGGTCATAGACAAAGAGGCTATCAAAGAATTTCTAGAGACACTTAACTATCCGCTATATCACCTTGACTTTGAGACATTTCAGCAAGCAGTGCCAGAGTTTGTGGGTCTTAGTCCGTATGAGCAGATACCTTTTCAGTTTTCTATTCACAAGGATGATGGCAAGGGAAATTTAGAGCATTTTGAGTTCTTGGCCGAGGTCGGGGCTGATCCTAGATATGAGCTGGCGCTAAATTTGATCAAATTTATCCCGCAAGATGCCTGCGTGCTAGCCTATAATATGAGCTTTGAAAAAAGAGTTATAAGACGTCTTGCTGAAATTTATCCGCAAATCTCAAATGAGCTTATGGCCATCCACGACAACATAAAAGACCTGATGACGCCATTTGCTAGCAAAAGTTACTACCACCCAAAAATGCAAGGTAGCTACTCTATAAAGTACGTCTTGCCAGCACTCGTGCCAGAATTTGAGTCGGCGTATAATGATCTAAATTTGATCCACCATGGTGGCGAGGCGATGCAGGCCTATGAGGCTATGGCGTATATGCCAGCCAAGGAGCGCGATGCCTATAAAAAGGCACTTTTAGCATACTGCAAGCTAGATACTCTGGCGATGGTTAAAGTTTTAGAAAAACTGCGCGAAGTGGCAAAATAGACAAAAAAGTGTCTGCTTTGCTGAATATAATGCTTTAAAAATTAAAGGAGAAAAATATGGATATAGAAAAATTTGAATCTATGCTAAAGCAAATCAAAGTCCTAAATGACAAGCTAGAGATCAAAAAGCTACGCGGCAATAACGACTATAACTTATTTTTAGCACTTCTTGATATAAACGATGAGGTGCGATTACACTCACGCTTTATCTATTCACTACTTGATCCAAATTCGTCACATTATCAAAAAGAGTTATTTTTAGAGCTTTTTATAAAAGCATGCAGGCTAGAAGATTTTGGGCTAGACCCGCAAAGTGCAAAAGCCTACAAAGAATACGAAAACATAGATATCTATATAACTGACGGCGCGAAGCATATTATTTTAGAAAATAAAATAAATGCCGGCGATCAAGAAGCTAAAATAAAAAGATATATAGAAGCTATCCAAAATAAAAACGACGGCGAAGCTGAAATTTACGTACTATTCTTGTCTAAGCAAGGGCGAGAGCCTAGCGGCTATAGTTTGAGTGGGCTCAAAATCGAAGACGGTAAAATTTTAGAAAAAAACGGTGATGAAGTGGCTAAATTTAAGGCGATTTCATACGACAAAGAGATAATGGCGTGGCTTGGCTTATGTCTTGATGAGGCTGGAAATTTGGCAAATTTAGCCGCCGTGATATCGCAATACAAAAACGTAATTGAAAAAATTTATGGAAAATATAAAGGAGTGCAGATGGATGAGAAAAAAATAAGCGAGATAATACTTGAGAACTATGATCTAGTCGATGAAATAAGAAGTAAATACTTTGATATGGCCAATGCAAATAGACTTAATGAATTTATGTCAAATGTAAAGATTGAACTCGAAAAAAGATTATCACAAGAATGGTGCGTAGAAATAGAAGAGGCTGATGCTAGTAGATATTTTACACCTATATATATTTTTAAAAGAAGTTGGGATAATGGCTATTTATTGGCATTTGTTTTAGAATTTGATAGTAAAAATTTTTTATATCCATATATCGGACTTGCTTATGATACAGATAGAATAAATAAGGCATACGTTGATAGCATACAAGTTAAAATTTCTAGCGAATGGAATATAGGTACAAGATTTGCCAGATGGAAATGGCTAAAAAAAGATCAGTTTTTGAGAGAGATAGTTTTTTATAAATATAGCGAAGATGAGCTAGTGGACGAACTAATAAAGATGAAAGACGAACTAGAGCCACTAGCTGATGAAATCGCTAAATTAATCGAGGCATAAGTCATGCACGACACAATACTTCAAGCAAAAGAGATCATCAAAAACGCAGACGCCATAGTCATCACAGCAGGTGCTGGCATTCTTATTTTTAATAATTATAAATGAAATATAAAAACGGCTATAATAGTAGCCAAATTTTAAAATGGAGTAAATATGGCTGGATTTCAACAAATAACAATAGCGGATGCGATACGAGAAATTGGGTCAGATAAATATCTTATTCCTGAATTTCAAAGGGAGTATGTTTGGTCTGGAGAGCAAGTAGAAAGGCTATTTGATTCTATTATGCGAGGTTATCCTATTAGCTCTATGCTTTTTTGGAAAGTTAGAAGCGAAAGTGCAGAACAAAGGAAATTTTACAGCTTTTTAAGATACTTTAGAGAGTGGTTCCATACTCATAACGAATATAAGCCTACTAAGAGCATAGGTGAATTTTCAGCTATACTAGATGGACAACAAAGACTAACTTCGCTATATTTAGCACTTTGTGGCGAATACCATACACATAGGCCGTATAAAAAATGGGAAAATACAGATGATAAATTTAAAATTTGTGAATTCTACTTTAACCTAACTGCAAGTCAAGAGCCTAAAGATGATAACGTAGAATACGAATTTTTATGGCTGGAAAAAAATGAAACTGGCAGTAAAACGATTTATACGGATAAATTTGGACAAAAATGGTTTAAATGTAAGGATATATATCCTCATAGTAATGATGAAGTAAAGGCTATGGAAATACAAGGAAAATTTGAGTTATCTAATAAAGAAACTAGAAATTTAGCGCTTTTTGAAAAAAGAATTTTTTCTGAAGATATCATCAGTTTCTATCAAGAAGATGATCAAAATCCAGAAAAAGCAGTAAACATATTTATTCGTATTAACTCGGGCGGGACACACCTTAGCTATTCTGATATCTTATTTAGCTATGCTATCGCTAACTGGAAACAAAAAAATGCTAGAAATGAGATAAATGAACTTGTTGATTTTATAAATAACTCTAAAGGCTTTAATATCTCGAAGGATTTAGTACTAAAAGCGTTTTTGTATTTATATCACGAAAATATAAAATTTGACATAGGTAGTTTCAATAACGGATTTATAGAAAATATCGAACAGCAATGGGATAACATAAAAATGGCCTTTCATGGCGTTTATAATCTGCTTGAAAATTTTGGGTTTAATGCTCAAACAATGAGTTCAAATAATGCAATTTTACCAGTACTTTATTATGTCTATCATAAAAATTTGGCCAGTTCTATAGTTCACAGTACTGGGCAAAAGCAAACTAGGGAAGTTATAAAAAAATACTTACTAAGGGCTACGCTGTTTAAGCCGTTTGGAGGAAGTGCAGATAGCGTTTTAACCGCAACGAGAAAAGTATTTAAAAAGGATTTTGACGGTAAAGTATTTTTTGACGAAAACATTGATGAATTTCCGCTAGAGGGTATTGAAAAGTCTTATAAATATAGCAATACTTTCGATGATGACTTTTTGCAAGATTTGATGCTATATAGAAAAAATAGTCCAGAGGCCTTTGCCATCTTATCTATCTTATATCCAAATTTAGACACAAAGAATAACTTTCACAAGGACCACTTGCATCCAGAAAGTAAATACAAAGAGTATAAAAAATTGATGGAGAAAAATAAAAAAGAATACTATGGCTTTTCCATGTATGATACTCTCCCTAATTTACAGTTGCTAGATGCAAACGAAAATATGGCTAAAAACGATAAGAGTCTTGAGGAGTGGGTTGAAAGCGAATGTATAAATAAAGACAAGAGTAAATTTTTAATGGATCATTTAATACCTGATGTTGATTTATCTTTAGATAACTTTGATGATTTTTATGAAAAACGTAAAAAGCTAATGATAAACAAATTACGAGAGTTGCTATAGGGTATACTTTATAGTTGTATAAATAAATTTAAGCTCTGATCTTTGGGCTTAAATATTTTACATAGCATAGCTCTATACCACTAAGATCATCATCTTCAAAGTAAAAGTCCTGTAACTCAATAGAGAGAATTTCCTCCTCGTAGTCTTTCATATAAAAACTAACCTCGCAGACAATGTCTATCATATCTTTATCACGGTCAAGATATGCCTTGAAAAGCTTTTTAAGACGCAGATACTCTGCCGTCATCTCGCGCTGTATCTCAAGAAGCTTTTGATCAAAAGCTACCAAAAGCTCTTTTTCTTCTTTGGTGCAAACCATTTTTTACCTCCTAAAAAATTTAAGAGGATATTAGCAAGAGTTAAAGACAGAAAAATGTCTGCTTTTTGGATATTTTATAGACAAATTTTGTCCATATTTTTATTTATAATAAAAACATAGGAGTAAAAATGAGCGATCAAGAACTTTGGCAAGAGTATGATGAGTTTTCTTTTTTGGCGCAGGCTAAGTCAAGCTATGACTATGTAAATAATGCAAATTTTATGAAATATAGCAACACTGAGATGTCAAAAGATTTCTACAGGCAAGCCGTCAAGGCACTAAATAATGCGTATAATGTCGTTACTGAGGCTAAATTTATACTGCAAAATCTAAAAAACGACTTTGGATGTGAGAGCGAATTTATAAAAGAGATATGCTTGCAAATTTTAAATACAAAAATGACGCCATATGAACATCAAGAGGTGGCTAAAATGATAGATAGCTACAGCTCTATCACTTGATAAAATGGCTCTTTTGCACCACTACTTGCTGAGTTGTAAATTTTAACTCCGTTTAAAACGTCTATGTGAGATTTTGGTTCGTGGATATGCCCACAAAGTATGATCTTTGTCTTTAAAAGATTATTTTTTATAAGCCTTGTAAGCTCCATATCTCCGTGATCCTTGTCATTTTTACTGATGCTCGTATTTGTCTTTGCCGGCGGAACGTGGGTCAGTAAGATATCACACTCTGCAAATTCAAGCAGATCATCACACAAGTAAGGCACGCAGCCAAATTTAACACCATTGATAGTTTTTATTGTGCCATCAGAGTATATGGTACTTATGGAATTTAACCAAGATGCTGGCGTATCGTGATTTCCAGAACATACAAACACTGGCTTTTTAAAGCTTTTTAGCCACAATGTAATTTGCTCTTTTTCGTGCGCGCTATCTTTGTATAGAAAATCACCGCTAAAACAAAAAATTTCAAATTTGTCTTGAAAGGCTAAAATATAGTCAAAATAGCCAGCATTAAAGTGCAGATCGCTAGCGTGAAAAAGTTTTAGATTATTCATTTATACCGGTTGCCAATATTCTAAATCTAACTGTATCCATATCTAGATTGTTATCTGTGCTAGTCATAAATATAAAATCTAGCTCAAGCTCAAAAAGTTTACTAGTAATTTCTTCAATGCTGGCAAATGATAAGTTCTCATTCATCTCAACATGCATAAGTATTGCGTTAGCTTTTGAAATCACGCTTTTTAATCTTTGATTTATTGTGTTGCTAAGTTTAGATATTTTAAAAGTCCCGACAAAGCCATCTATCTTACCATCATAAGACATTATTTCCATTATATCGTGCAAGTCTATAATAGCGTCCATCATCGCTCCTTTAAAAATTTTAGATATTTTAGCTTAGAATTTGGACGTATCTTGTCTTGTTAAATATCTATTTCCTTAAAATAACTTCCTACTTCATCTCTTATTTTATTAGCTAGCTCTTTTGGCTCAAGCACCTTGATAAATGGCAGGTAATAATATATGAGCGGTTTTATCTCCATTATGTGGGTAAATTCTATCTCGATCTCGACTGAGCCGTCGCTATCTTGACCAGTTATGCGCTGCTTTGCGTGCGGTTTTCGCTCGAAGTATTTTGCCACTTCTGGTGCCAGCAGTAGCCTTGCTATTTTTGGGGCTTCTAAATTTGCCCATGCCGAGTTCATCGCCTTTACGCGCTCATCTAGCTCGCCACTTAGTTCAAATTTATCCCCGCTATGCTTTATATCTTTTATGCTCTTTAGGTGAAATTTCTTAAATTTATTGCCCTTTTTGCTATCAAGCAAGAGCAGATACCAAAATCCCTCAAAAAGTGCCAGCTTTAGAGGTTTTACAAGAAACTCAAAGCCGTTATACGTGCATGTTATCTCCGCTTTTTCTCTTATGGCATCCTCAAGCGCTTGAAAATTTACAAGATCCTCCTCGCTTAGCTTTTCGTTGTTTATATTTGTAAGTATCGGGTGGTTTAGCTGCTGAGAAATTTGCTCTAAAAGCACGTGAGCCTTACTATAAAAATTTGAGCCCATGTTTTTTGCCACGTTATCAAGGATATTTAGCACCACTCTATCATCGCCGTCTAGTCCGTCGCTCGCATCCTCGTCGTTTAGGCTCCAGTAGTGCCCCTTTTTGACGGCACCATACTCTCTTAGCGTGTCGTAAAGGTCGCGCTGGATGGTCTTTGAGGTCACTCCAAGAATAGCTGTTAGCTCTTTTATCGTGTGCGGTCTCTCTCTTAGCTTTAGGGCTATAAAATTTATGCGTTCAAATTTGCTGTTTTCTTGTTTGGTTATGATGGGTTTCATTTGCTCTCCTAGTTTGGGGATTATATCCAAATTAGGACTAGAGGGTGTCTTTTCTAGCATAATATCTGCCTAAGGCCATCTAGCGCGCCACATTTTAAACTTATGCCGAAATACTGCGAGATGTAGTTATCTCGTGGGTTTATGCGGATAAGAGTTGCTTTTTTGGAGCGTTTTACAAATTTCTCACCAAAATTTCTAATAGTCGGCACCGCAAGCCCAGCACCTAGCTCTATGATCACAAAGCGGCTATCTTTGTTTTGCTCTAGCCACGCTTCATATCTTCTATACTGCTCGTTTATGCGCCTTGTATTTACCATCCAGTCGTAAAACATCACGATATTTGGGCGGCTCACACAGCCACACTCTGGGCAAACTGGCATATCTAAAGCGATAAATTTCTCTTCATCTACTTTGATGTCGCTACAAGTCTGCCATATAGTGCCATCACGCTTGTGGATACATTGAGAGTAGTGGATAGAGCCGTGACACTCGTAAATTTTCTCTTCGCTAAAGCCAGCCTTAGCAAAGTGTCCATCGACGTTTGAAGTGTAGACGAAGTAGTTTTCGTTTTTGCTTTTTACAAGATCTAAAAGCAGCCTAAAGCCCTCATGAGGCTCTGTGTTTTTGTATAAATTTAGCCTGTGACCATAAAATGCCCATGCTAGCTTTGGATCATCTAAAAACCACTGCGGATTTGCCATATCTTCAAAGCTTAAATTTTTGTCCCTTAAAAGTGGATATGCCCTCCAAAATCCCACATCTCCTCTAAAATCAGGCAATCCACTATCCACGCCCATGCCAGCACCTGCTGTGATGATGAGAGCATCGGCCTCTAATATGATTTTTTTGATCCTATCTATCTTCTCTTGCATTTTGATCCTTTTAAAGAAATTTGAGTAATTGTAGTGATAAGACTAGACATTTTTGTGTCCGCTCTCTTTTGGTAAAATAGTTAAAATTTTATTGGAGAAGAAGATGGCATCATACAACGATAAGCTAATTGATAGCTTGGCAACCAGAATTCAGTTATTTCTATTTTGGAAATCATTTTATAAAGAAGTCATTAAGACCGAGAATATAGCAAATTACATTGATGAAATCGAAAAATTTAAAATCACTAACGATTTGGCAAATTTATACAGTAATACCTACTATCAAACCAAGCTTAAAGAGAAAAGGGAGATATCATTTAACGGCAAAAATGCCTATGTAGATAATATTTGTAAAAATATACCATCAAAAACTAAAATAAAAGAGCTATTAAGAAACGAACTAAAGCCATTAAAAGATAAGTATAAAGAAAAATTTGAAAAGATTTTTCCTCTAAAAGAATTTGAAAATATGACAAAAGGCAAAACAACTTGCTCATATTGCTCATATTGCGGTATAAGCCTAGCCCAGATCGAAGAGCTTGGCAAAAATGGCAAGCTAAATAACAAAAGAAGCGATACACGCGGATATACGCTAGAGATAGATAGAATGCTACCAAATTTGGAGTATAGCAAAAAGAATTGTTGCATGGCTTGCTACTGGTGTAATAATGCAAAAACCGATGAATTTTCACCAGAAGAATTTAAGCCTATTGCTGAAGGTATTAGAAAGACTTGGAATGAAAGACTGAAGGCTATTGGGTATAGCGAAGAAGAAATAAAAGACGTGCCAGACCCAGAAATTTGGAACACTAAATTTGATACAAGCATGGAGCCAGATATAGAGAAATAATTAAGGCGGTAACTCTACCGCTCAAATTTCTCTGCTGTTATGCAGTGTAGCGCACCGCCAAGCTCTATGATCTCGCTTAAATTTATCACCTCTACTTTATAGCTACTATAAAATTTCTTGATCTGCTGCAGCGCAACATCGTCATCATCTATGCCGTATATTGGAACTATTAAAATATCCTTAATTTTAATAAAATTTAAGTAAGCACCCCAGTCTCTTTTTTTAGTGAAAAATCCCTCTTTATACTTCATAAATTTCATATCCAAACCGCTCTTTTTAAGCGCTTTTATGAGTCTATCGTTAAAACTTTTACTCTCATTTGAAAAGTCATTTACTAGCACGCTATATTCATCTATCCACCTCACCATAGCGTCGCTGTGCCCTAACATATCGTAAGGCTGCTTTGGTATGATGATGAGCTCATTTAGCGCGCATTTTTGCTTTATAGTTTCCACGATCTCAGCTTTTGTTTTCAGTGGATTTTCTCTAAAAATTTTATCAGTCATGATGGCTTTAGCTCCAAACCTTACGAAATTTCCGCCGTCTAGGACTAAATTTATATGCTCTTTTGATGGCTGGATCTTTGTTCTTAGATGGCTATATTTTTCATCTTTTAGGTAGTCTGGATCGTAGTCGTAAGAGACAAGGCGCCAATCATCAAGCAAAATCGGCATAAAGTCTCTCATCCAAATGTCTTTAGTCTCTAAAAACTCGTATTTAACCCCGTGTTTGTCAAATATCTGACACAAGCTTTTGGCTGTTTTGGTGTGGTGCTTTGCCAAAAGCGCGGAAAGTAGGATGGTTGGCTGCATATTTGCTCCTAAATTTGATAGTTTTGTGAAATTTTACTAATAAATTTCTAGACATTTTTTGTCCATTCTAGTCGCTATAATTTCACAGATCGCAAAAAATGTATCGGCGATAAAAATCAAAAAAGGATAATCAATGATCTACGAACAACTTAAAATTCTCACACAAAACAGCGATAAAAAGGTGCTCTCAAAAGCACTTGGCTACGTAAGAGAGCAAAATTTCACAAGAGCACTTGCAAATTTAGAGGCGGCAAAGAGCCTAGATGAGTTTATCACAAAGGGGCACTTTGACTGGGCGCACAGCTCAGAAACGCTCATTCTAGCCCTTAGCAAGCACTTTGCTCTTAACATAGACGCAGAGCTTGGCGAGGTGCAAAAACTCTACAACGAGCGAGTAAAATTTAGAGGCTCATATATCTATATAGATACGGATTTTAAGCGCAAGAGTGAGCCTATATTTGCCCTTGCTATGGCGCAGCATCTAAGATATATCAGCCTAACGCCGTTTTTAGATGAACTTTGTTTTAAAGCTTTGCACGAGCAGCTAAAAGTTATCTCAAATATCATTAAAAACTACTATCAAAAAACGAAAACTCTGCCTATTTTTGGTGCTATAACTAGCTTTAAGCTCTATTTTCTAGGCAAAGATTATTCGCTTGATATAAACGGAAATTTTACGGATAAAGAGATCGCCGAACAGGTGGCGGTGATTAAATTTTAAAGGACAAAAATGGGACAATTTACAAAGGAACAAAGGCGAAAGCTAAATAGCATAAACGAAAGGCTCTATGACCTTGAGCGCCGTGTCGTGCCACGTGCAAAGCAGATAGACCTCTACGCAAAAGATATAAAAGAGGCATATGATCATTTTTGTGAGATACTACTCTCTTTTTACTCAAAAGATAAACTTCTTATGCGATATGAGCAGTTCATGAATCACATAGATGACTACTTTTATACTGAAAATCAGAGCGAATTTAGAAACTGGCCAACGCATGAGATGTTTGGCGAGTGGCACTGTTGGTTTTATCACTGCTTATATGATCACACTAGCCTTAGCTGGGATGAAATTTTGACTATCGACAGGATGGAGGGCAGGCTTCGCTCATGGTATGACTATACGCCTATAGATCTTTGTCTGGAGAAGCTAGAGTGCAGCGAGAGAGAAGAGTATATCTCTGATGCCAACAAAGATCAGTGGGAGCAGATAGAGAAAATAAATAAAGCTCTAGCTAGCTATCAAGATATCCTAATAAGAGATGCAAGAATGCTTGAAAACAGGCTAAAAGCAAGGGTTGAGGGTGGATTTATCGAGGATTATGCTATGGAATTTCGTTTGGTCTTTTATTTGCGCGAAGACGATCCAGATTATGACGAAAATGACGATAATTTCTTAGCTATCATCAACGAGCCTATCGTCCCTGGCGAAATGAGCAAGAAAAAGAGCCGTTGGACGCAAAACTGTAATGAATATTTTGGTAGCTCTGTCTATTTTGATAAGAAGGCATATTTTTGCTATCTATTTGCAGCTTTTGAAAACAACACACATATCAATAAGATAAAAGATATACTGCGCATAGGCTCTATTGATATGGCGCTTTGCTGGGATGAATACTATGAAATTTAAAGCAAGATAAAAAATATTAAATTTTTAATTCAAATTTTAAAATATAGACATTTTTTGTCCATTTTGCCTGTTATAATTTCACATGTCACAAAGATATCTTGACAAAAGCAATTAAAACAAAGGAGAAAAAATGTCAAAGAAAAAAGTTGTTAAAACTGCTCCTATAATTGAGCAGTTTGTAGATCTAGCCAGCACACAAAGAGAGCTAGCAGATGAATTAGGAGCTAAGTTTTTAGAATTTTGCAACACATACCTAAATGAAAAATGTGTTATTGCCAAAAATGAATTTACTTACCAAGACTCTTTTTTGCCAGCAAACCTAACTATCGAAGCCTACACTAAAAAGCCGACTTCTAACATAACAATGGTAGATGCATACATTGGTAATGTGCATTTTAGGTTAAATTGTGATTATTCATATGAAGAGTATGATGATGACCGTTTTAAAGATGAGTTAGTTAAGTTCTTAAATAAATAACACTATATAGCAAGAGAAACCGTGCGGTGTAAGATCGCGTTAGTTCGGCATAAAGAGCACTCAAGATAGGTAAATTTTTGTTGCATTAAATAGCAGGGATAAAAAATCCCTGCAATAGTTGCCATGGTGACTAATTTATTCTACTTTCGTACTAGTTTATCATGTTAGTTTTGAAAAAGGAGTAGTATAAAATTTGGTTATATTATTTCCGCAATTTTCATCTTACCTTATGAATATATATAGCAATATCAAGACCTTGAAATCACATTTGTAAAGAAATTTTACTACCATCCAAAAATGTGCGGAAGTTCATCTATTAAGAAAGTTCTACCAGCTATAGTGCTTAACTTTAAAGATGTGTACGTAAATTTGAATTAATCCATAACGGTGGAGAGGCAATGAATGAGTATGCAAAGTTAAATAGCAAAATAAAAAAGAACAAGATGTGATTATAAAAGCATTTTGGGAGTATTGCAAATTAGATATACTAGCTATGGTTAAGATTTTGAAAAAGCTAAAAATATATAGTGCATTATCTTTTATAATTTAATGATATAATTTAATCAAAAATTTTAAGCAAAAAGGTGACTTATATGGCACTCAAAAAGACAGAACTTTATTCATCGCTTTGGGCTAGTTGCAATGAACTGCGCGGCGGCATGGACGCAAGCCTTTATAAAAACTATGTTCTAACGCTCTTATTTTTAAAATACATCTCAGACCGCAAAGACAGCACGGTTTTGGAGCTACCTACGGGTACAGATTACGCAAGCATTGTCGCGCTTAAACACAAACCAAGCATAGGCGATGAACTAAACAAAAAGATAGCCTCTATCGCAGAAGCAAACGACCTTCAAGGCGTTATAAATCAAGCTGATTTTAACGACGAGGATAAATTAGGCAAAGGCAAAGAACTGGTTGATAGGCTTAGTACGCTAGTATCGATTTTTGAGAACCTTGACTTTTCGTCAAACAGCTCTGAGGGTGATGACTTGCTAGGCGATGCATATGAGTATCTCATGCGCCATTTTGCGACGGAATCCGGTAAATCAAAAGGGCAGTTCTATACCCCAGCCGAAGTATCGCGCATCATGGCACAAATCATAGGCATTCCGTCTACCGCCAACCGTTCTACAACGGTTTACGACCCAACTTGCGGGTCCGGCTCGCTCTTGCTTAAAGCCGCCAATCAGTCAAAATTGGGACTTAGCATTTACGGTCAAGAGATGGATGTAGCCACATATGCGCTTGCCCGTATGAATATGATACTCCATGGCAACGACACCGCCGACATTCGCCAAGGAAACACTATAGCTAAGCCGGCATTTACCGATAGAAATACCCTAAAACGTTTTGATTTTGCTGTGGCAAATCCGCCGTTTTCTAACAAAAACTGGACAAACGGCATAGTTCCGACATCAGACATATATAACCGCTTTGAAGTTGGCATTCCGCCAGAAAAGAACGGCGATTACGCTTTCTTGCTCCATCTTATTGCAAGCCTTAAAACCACTGGTAAAGGCGCTATCATCTTGCCTCACGGAGTGCTATTTCGCGGAGATGCAGAGGCTCGTATCCGCACAGAACTACTTCGCCAAGGCATTATAAAAGGCATCATCGGACTACCGACAAACCTATTTTATGGCACAGGTATACCGGCATGCATTATAGTTATAGATAAGCAAGTTGCATTTAACGAGAAAGGTCAAACTTTAAGCGATAGGGGTGTCTTTATGATAGATGCCTCAAAAGGTTTTATAAAAGATGGCAACAAAAATCGCCTTCGTGAGCAAGATATACATAAGATAGTAGATACCTTTACGACGCAAAAAGAGCTAGAACACTACAGCCGTTTAGTCTCGTTGGATGAAATTTCTCGCAACGATTACAATCTAAACATCCCACGTTATATCGATAGTGCTGACAAAGCAGATATGCAAGACTTACATGCGCATTTATACGGCGGCGGTATCCCAAAAAGTGATATTGATGACTTGGGCGAATTTTGGAGTATTTTTGCACAAACAAAAACTAAAATTTTTACCTCCAACGGCTCGCTTTATTCTCCAAATTTTGTCCCAAGTAAACTAAAGGCAACGATACAAGCATCAAGCGAATATATAAAATTTGAAAACGAAATTTTATCGCACTTTAATAATTGGCACGAGGAAAACGATTTAAAATCCATAAAACAAAAAGACCATCCAAAAGAGCTTATTAAAACATACGGCGAAAGCCTTCTAAAGCACTTTAAAGAAACTAAGTTAGTGAGCGATTATGACATTTATCAGGTCTTTATGGACTATGTCGCAGATACATTAAGCGACGACGTTTATGATATCGCGCAAAACGGCTGGCTAACAGCACGCGATCTAACACCATTAGAAAAAGGCGATAAACAAACGCCGAATTTAATCCTAGGCTCTGGAAGAAATGTAAAGAAATTTATAAGCGAGATAATTCCACCAGAGCTTGTCACAAAGCGTTATTTTGCACAAATTTTAGATCAAATTTCGCTCCTTGAAACCCAAATTAGTAAAAAGCAAGATGAATTTACAAATTTTGTAGATGAGTTTGAAGAAGACGAGCTATCAAACGCCTATGACGATAAAGACAAGATAACCATAAAAAGCCTAAAAGAAGCTATAAAGCAAACTAGCGATAAAAATGAGCAAGAAATTTATAATAAAGCGCTTCAAATTTTAACCGAGCAAAAAGAACTCGAAAGCACACTAAAGGTCGCCACTGGAGAGCTAAATCAAAAAGTATTTGACAAATTTAAAACCCTTGACGAGAACGAGATAAAAACCTTAGTCGTCGATGATAAATGGCTAAGTGATCTAAAAGGGCAAATTTTATCCACCGTAGAACGAGCGGTACAAGAGTGCATAACTCGCATAAGCACGCTTGCAGCTCGCTATGACAAGACACTAGATGAACTCACTGAGCGCGCTAATGCTCTATCGCTTCGCGTCAAAGCCCACCTTGAAGCAATGGATAAAGCAAGATGAGTAGTCAAATTTATGATAAAAAAATCCCTCAAGGTTGGGGAGTTACAAAACTCGGGGATATAGTTAATTTTTTTGACAACCTTAGAATTCCGGTTGCAGCCTCTTTACGAAAATTTGGAACTACACCTTATTATGGTGCAAATGGAATTCAGGATTACGTGGATGGCTTTACTCATAATGGTGAGTTTGTGTTAATAGCCGAGGATGGTGCAAATGACTTAATAAATTACCCAGTTAATTATGTTAATGGGAAAATTTGGGTTAATAATCATGCGCATGTTGTAAGCGGAAAGAATAAAATTATAGATAATAAATTTCTATCCTATTGCTTAAAAATAACAAATTTTTCTAAATTTCTAGTTGGAGGAACTCGTGCAAAATTAAATGCAAGTATTTTGAAAAATATTGAAATTTTACTTCCAAAAGACATCAAAGAACAAACCAAGATAGCTCAAATTTTAAGTGATGCAGATGAACTTATTAATGTTAAATGTGGACTTTTAGATAAAAAACGTGCGATAAAACAAGCCGCATCCCAGCAACTTCTCACCCCCAAACCCCACTGGCACACTGCCACACTTGGGGAAATTTGTAAATACATAAAAACTGGTAAGCTTGATGCAAATGCCA
Organism: Campylobacter concisus; assembly: GCF_002165775.1. NCBI lineage: Bacteria > Pseudomonadati > Campylobacterota > Epsilonproteobacteria > Campylobacterales > Campylobacteraceae > Campylobacter > Campylobacter concisus. Next base: position 285,395 of record NZ_NDYP01000002.1, read on the forward strand.
TGGAAGAAAATGGCGAGTTCCCATTTTTTACTTGTGCAAAAAAAGTATATAGAATAAATAAATATAATTTCGACTTAGAAGCGTTGTTGATTTCCGGGAATGGTGCAAATGTAGGATATATTCACTATTATAAAGGTAAATTTAATGCTTACCAAAGAACATATGTTCTCTCGGATTTTTCTTGCAATATTTTTTACTTAAAAAATTTTTTAGATTTAAAGTTACAAGAAAGAATAGAAAAGGAAGTTCGTTCTGGGAATACCCCGTATATTACAATGGATACTTTGGTTGATATGTGGATTTCATTTCCGAATTTATCAGAGCAAACTAAAATTGCTAAAATTTTAAGCGATATGGACGATGAAATTTCAGCTTTACAAGATGAGATAGAAAAGCTAAAGATAATAAAACAAGGCGCTATAGACGAGCTGTTGAGTGGCAAAATAAGGCTAAAGGGTTGAGTTATGCAAGAAAATACGGTAGAAAAAGAGATAAAAACGCAAGAGCGAGTCATAGATCTTTTTAAAAACGAGCTTGGCTACGAATATATAGGCGATCTGCAAGGACTTGATAATAAAAACATAAGAGAGGACGAGCTTAGGACGTGGCTGCAAGGACGTGGCTACAGCGATAAGCTTATAGATAAAGCCTTAAAAAAACTACTATATGAAAATCACACAAGCGGCGGTCGAAAACTATACGATGCAAATGAAGTCATATATTCGCTTTTAAGATACGGCGTAAAAGTAATAGAAGAAGTAGGCGAAAATAATCAGAGCGTCTGGCTCATCGACTGGGGTAATCCGCTGGCAAATAAATTTAGCATAGCTGAGGAAGTAAGCGTAAAAACTGCAAACGGCGAATTTGACAAACGCCCCGATATAGTGCTTTATATAAACGGTATAGCCGTTTGCGTGCTAGAGCTAAAACGCTCAAGCGTGTCGGTTGGCGAAGGCATAAGGCAAAATTTGTCAAGCCAAGATAAGAGGTTTATAGAGAGCTTTTTTACTACCGTGCAGCTTGTAATGGCTGGAAATGAAAGCGAAGGGCTAAGATACGGCGTGATAGAAACGCCTGAAAAATACTTCTTAGAATTTAAAGAAAACGGCGAAAAACTAAGCTTGTATGGCGGACTTAAAGCGCTTTGCAGGCGCGAGAGGCTGATTGAAATTTTACACGACTTTATCATATACGACTGTGGGATAAAAAAGACTTGTAGGCACAATCAATACTTCGGTGTAAAGCGTGCGCAGGAGTTTTTACGTGACAAAAAAGGCGGTATCATCTGGCATACACAAGGTAGCGGCAAAAGCCTAAGTATGGTCTGGCTCGCAAAATTGATAAAAGAAAATTTAAACTCTAGGGTGCTTATCATCACGGATAGAACCGAGCTTGACGAGCAGATAGAAATGGTCTTTAATGGCGTAAAAGAAAGCATTTACAGAACAAAAAGCGGAGCTGATTTGCTAGAAAAATTAAGCAACTCCGAGCATTCACTCATATGTTCGTTGGTACATAAATTTGGCAGAAACGGCGCAGAAGACGAAAGCGATGATGGTGCCATGAGCGCGTATCTGGACGATATCAAACGCAGAGCTGGAAATTTTAAGGTAAATGGCGATGTAGTTGTATTTGTAGATGAGTGCCACAGAACGCAATCCGGAAAGCTACACGAAGCTATGAAAATGTTAATGCCTAATGCAATTTTTATCGGCTTTACGGGAACGCCGCTTTTAAAAAATGACAAAAAAAGCTCGGTGCAAGTATTTGGCGAGTTTATACATACATATAAATTTGACGAAGCGGTGCGTGACGGCGTGGTGCTAGACCTTGTATATGAAGCTAGGGATATCGAGCAGTGGCTAGGCTCAAAAGATAAACTAGACAAAGAATTTGAAAACAAAACAAGAGGGCTAAGCAACCTGGCTAAGGGCGAAGTAAAGGCTAGATGGGCGACTTTACAAAAGCTTATGAGCTCAAAACAAAGGCTCGATAAAATCGTAGGCGATATACTTTTTGACATGGAAAATAAAACTAGGCTAAGAGAACGTGGAAATGCGATATTTGTCTGCTCTAGCATATATGAAGCATGCGAGGCATATAAGATTTTTAGCGATAACGGATTTGAACAAAAATGTGCCGTGATATCTAGCTACAGACCGACTGCGTCAGCGATAAGAAACGAAATAACTCCAGATGGTATGAGCGACGGCGAATATAAGTATAAAATTTACAAACAGATGATAGCCAACTACTATGGCATAGACACTAAAGATGTAGATGATGCTAAAGCCGATAAGTTTGAGCTAGACGTAAAAAAAGAGTTTAAAGAAAAACCTGAACAAATGAAGCTTTTAATCGTCGTCGATAAGCTCTTAACTGGTTTTGACGCACCAAGCGCGACATATCTGTATATCGATAAACCTATGCGCGATCATGGGCTTTTTCAAGCTATATGCCGAGTAAACCGACTAGACGGAGAGAGCAAAGAGTATGGATATATCGTGGATTATCGCGATCTTTTTAAGAGCTTAGAAAAAGCGTATAGCGATTATACAAAAGAGGCGTTTGAGGGGTATGACGAGAGCGATATTGCTGGACTTTTAAAAGATAGACTCGAAAAAGGTAAAGAAGACCTAGAAAATACATGGGAAACCTTGAGTGCGATATGCGAGGGCGTGAAGTCGCCTAAAGGAAATAAAGAATTTATAGAGTATTTCTGCGGCGATAGTAGAGAAAATTTAAGAGACGAGATGCAGACCAGAAGGCTTAGCTTCTACCGTGCGGTTGCGAGTTTTATTAGAGCGTATGACGGAGTAGCAAATGAACTTTTAAAGCTAGGGTATAGTATAGAGCAAGAGCAGCAATGGGCTAATCGCGTAAAGAACTTCTCTATGCTAAGAGATGCCGTCAAACTAGCAAGCGGAGATTATGTAGATATGCGCAAATGGGATAGTGACATGCGTACGCTTATCAATAGATATGTAAATGCCAGTGACAGCAAGGTCTTGGCGGAATTTGAGGACAAAGGTCTACTCGAAATTTTAATCCAAAATGAGGGCATTAGCGAAGAAGAAAATGGGGCACTAGGTGGCAACGAATCAGCTGCAGAAGCAATAGAAAACAATATAAGACGCATAATCGTTGATAGCAATCCGCTAAATCCAAAATTCTACGAAAACTTATCTCAAATACTAGACGAGCTGATAGAGCAACGTAAAAAAGGCGCGTTGGACTATGAAAAGTATCTAAAAGAGGTTATAGGTCTAGCCAAACAGCTAAAAAACAAAAGCACTGGCAAAACCTATCCTGCACCGGTAAACACCACAGCAAAACAAGCTATATATGATAACTTTAGTCAAGATATAGACTGGATCGCCAGACTAGACGAGGCAATCAAAACATATAAACCAGACGGGTATATCGGTAACATAATGAAAGAACGTGAACTAATGCGCACCATAAAACCGCTATCGGACGAAAAGAATTTGGATATAGACAGGCTTTTTGGGCTTATAAAACTACAAAAAGAATACCAATGAGGATAGGCTCGGTTTATGTCACTGTAGCACGAAAGAATATAAAAAACTTACACATCTCCGTAATGCCGCCAAATGGCGAAGTAAGAGTAAGTGCGCCGTTTGATGTGAGCGATGATAGAATTCGCATAGCTGTAGCTGGCAGGCTTGCGTGGATACGTAAACATCAAAATATTTATAACTCGCAAGAGCGCATAGGCGCAAGAGAGATAGTAAGTGGTGAAAGTCACTATCTATGGGGTGAGCGGTATTTAATGCAGGTAATAAACGGGGTCGGCGGCGTGACGGTAAAGCATAATAAGATGGTATTAAGTGTGCGAGATGGCGGAAATTTTGAAAGTAGAAAACGAATTTTAGAAAAATTCTACCGAAATGAACTAAGGACAAAAATAGCAAAAATACTAGAAATTTGGGAAACAAAAATCGGAGTAAAATCAAGCTCTATAAGAATCCTAAAAATGAAAACCAAATGGGGAAGTTGTAATATAAAAGATGGCAATATTGTTATCAACTACGAACTCGCAAAAAAACCGCTAGAATGCCTAGAATACATAGTCGTTCATGAGCTTGTACATATATTAGAAAGGCATCATAATAAAAAATTTATAGCGTACATGGATAAATTTTTACCAAACTGGCAAATCATAAAAAGCATGCTAAATGCATTGCCACTAGAGTATATATAAACTCAATATTATTAAATAAAGGCAAAATGGTTTATTGAGTTTATCTTTCACAACAAATTTCTCAAATTTTATATTTATGGACATAAAAATGTCTTTTCTATTAAGTAAAATAGCTCCAACAAAAGCAAAAAGGAGCTTATCATGCAAAAAGAGAATTTTTTCGTAGATAATGAGATATATGAGCTTGCAACACTTTGGGTGCTTCGTGCCATTTTTTATGCTGGAGGAGAAAAAGAGTTTTTAAGATGCCGAAGCGATGATGTCTTAGAGTTTTTGGATATATGCACAAGTGAGCCCAAAGAAGAAGACATTGAGGCTTTAAAAAATAGGCTTTGGCTCCTTGAAAAAAGCAAAATTTCATGCGAGTTAAAAGAGCTTGAGCACAACCTAAATTTACTTCAAGAAAATTTAGGTCTAAATGAGACCGAAAAAGAGATTTTGAGATTTGCCGCGATCATGTATAACTATGAAGTAGTCTCAAACGCTTGTGATCTGCTAGGAGAGCTAAACACCAGACAGGCCATAAAAGCGATCTCAAAGATACTAAAACTAAAATTTAGCGATGTGCAAAATGCCTTTAGAAAAGATGGAGTTTTTGCTAGGACCTCGATACTAAAAATAGATAGTTACGGACGCAGTCTAAGGTCAAAAACCGATGTTATAAATAATAGTTTCATGGGTGATTTGTTTGTTGAGTGCAAAAGCATAGACGAGATATTTGAAAGTGCGATAAAGCCATGCAGCAAGACAAATTTGACTACAAAAAACTACCCTCACATAAAAGAAGATGTGAAAATTTTGCTCTCGTTTCTAAAAAATGCCACTCGCAAAAAGCAAAAGGGAGTAAATGTGCTCCTTTATGGCTCAGCTGGGACTGGTAAAACTGAGTTTAGTAAAGCAGTAGCTAGTGAGCTAAATTTAAAACTTTACGAAGTAGCTTATGATGATGGAGATGGTTACGCAAACGAGTACCAAAGGATAAGATCATATTGCCTTGCACAAAGTGTATTGTCTGCTGGGTCAAATTTGCTGATGTATGACGAAGCAGAAGATATATTTAATACCAAAAATGATGAGAAAAGGCAATATGGCAAAGCCTTTATAAATAGATCCCTTGAGACTAACGAAGTGCCAACTATCTGGATAACAAATAATATCCTTGACATGGATGAAGCTGTAGTTAGAAGGTTTAACCTAGCCATAGAGATAGGCATACCAACTGAAGATGTAAGAGCTAAGATCATAAAAAAATATAGTGAAAATTTGATAGACAGTAAGCTTGTTAAAAAGCTAGCTAAAAATCGATTTGTAGCTCCAGCAGTCGTTAGTAACGCTAGCTTAGTCGTTTCAAATTTAAACACAAAAGACAAAAATAAAGCCTTTGAGCGAGTGATAAGCAACACTTTAAAAGCACAAGGCTACGACGAGATAGAAAAAGACGAGAAGCCAAGCGTTGATCTGCCAAGCAGCTATGATCCAAATTTCGTAAACTCAGACTGCGACCTAACCGAGCTAATGCAAGGCATAAAAGCGAGCAAAAACGCAAGGATATGCCTTTACGGTGTGCCTGGAACTGGCAAAAGTGCTTACGCTAAATTTATTGCTAAAAGCCTAAAAAAGCCAATCATCATTAAAAAAGGAAGCGATCTTTTGTCGATGTTTGTAGGAGGAACTGAGCAAAATATAGCTCTAGCCTTCAAAGAAGCCAAAGATAAGAAAGCCGTGCTAGTCTTTGACGAAGTAGATAGCTTTTTGCAAGATAGAAGCATGGCTGCAAGAAGCTGGGAGGTAACGCAGGTGAATGAGATGCTAGTGCAGATGGAGAGCTTTGATGGCATCTTTATCGCAACGACAAATTTGATAGACAATCTTGATAAAGCCTGTCTTAGAAGATTTGATCTAAAGCTTGAGTTCGGGTATTTACTGCCAGAGCAAGCGCAAAATTTATTTAAAAAAGAGTGTGCGCTATTAAAAGTAAAATTTGATGAAAATGCAAGCAAAAAGGTCTCAAACCTTGGCTTGCTAGCACCTGGAGACTTTGCCAGTGTGAGAAGACAAGCTAAATTTAGACCTATAAAAAATAGCGACGACTTTTGTCATAGACTTGAGCTAGAAGTTGCACTAAAAAATGAAGAAAAGAGCGTGAAGATAGGGTTTTAGGGATGATCCCTAACGAGGTCTTTTGTCTGACTTGTCAGACAAAAAGTATCCTCGCCCAGATGGAATAAAAGATAACTTTTTGATAGATGATATCATATGTATGCGAATAGTGAGCTGGTTATGGATTGTATTTTTTAATCCGTTTAAGGCAGTATTAAAAAATGGTTTAAGAATTTTATAATGAAATAAAAAGAACCTTGTGTGGTTTTGATGTCATAATATGACAATTTTTAATATGTTAAAAATTTTTAATATTTTTAACAAGTTGTTGCCAATATGTTAAAAATATTAAAAATTTTACAAATTACCAACCATTAGCAAGTTATAAAATTAAGCCTCGTTTTAGGATTTCAAATAGCCTTAAATTTACGAAGTAATTTATACGACCGAGCTTTACACATTTAAAGGCATTTAATTTTTCGCAAATTTTAAGATATTTAGAAGCGGTTTGCCTGGAGATATTTAGTTTTTTTTCTACCGATTCTATTTTTGTATACGGGTATGAAAAAAGTAACTCAACAAAATCCTTGCTATATACACTTCGCTCTTTTTCCTGCAAGAGCTCGCTAAATTCTCTTATAGCATCGTCTATTTCTTTTATTAGTGTGACGGATGCCTCTGCGGTACGCTCTATACCGTTTAGCATATACTCTATCCATTCGCTCCACTCGCCGTTTTTGCTTACATTTTCTAAAAGTTCATAGTATTTGGATTTGTTTTTTATGATATAGGCACTTAGATATAAAATAGGTAGATCAAGAAGCTTTTTGTGCGTTAGATATAAGACATTTATGATGCGTCCAGTTCTGCCGTTTCCGTCGTAAAACGGATGAATGGTTTCAAATTGATAGTGGATCATTGCCAGCCTAATTAGTGGATCAAGCTCGTCTAAGTCCTCGTTTATATACTTTTCTAAATTTGCCATCAATCTATTTATATCATCTATGTGTTGTGGAGGTATATGCTTTATCTCACCTGTAGCAGGATTTTTAAGCATAGTTCCGCTTTGGATGCGAAAGCCGGCGTTGTTGCGTTGCAATCGTTTTTGAATCTCCAGTATATGGCGAGTTAAAAATAGATTATCTTTTTTTATAAGCGAGTAGCCCTTCTTTAAGGCGATTTCGTAGTTCATTACTTCTTTTGCGCTTTGCGCGATCTTTGTTTCGTCTATTTGCGCTAAAAATAGCTCATCGTGCGTCGTGATAATATTTTCGATCGCACTTGAGTCTTTTGCTTCTTGTAATACGAGAGAATTTATCAAAATATCATGGTTTGGTATGGTTTTTATAAAGCCATTTAGCTCGCCTAGTTTTCTTGAGGCTCTATTGAGTGCTTTATAAATTTGCTCAGTAGGCTTAAAATCCAGCGGAAGCTCTTGGGGTATAAATTCTCTTTTTTGGGTCATTGTGTTTGCCTATATAATGTATACGATTTAAATTTATGGTTTTATTTTTATAAATGGTAAGTAACAGAATTAAACATCTTAATCCGTTTATAGTTGTTGGATTATACAACTTTTTCTGCAAATAAGCCACAAATTATGCTTTATATAGTTTCTTTACCATCTCTTTACCACTATCAGGCATCAGCTTTGCATATCTTAGGGTGTGATTGATGTCTGAGTGGTTCATGAGCTTTTTTATCGTTAGTATTGGGGTGCCGGCTATGGCTAGATGAGAGGCGAACGTATGCCTTAACGTATGTATTACGACTCTATTTGCACTGTCCTCTGGCGCAAGACCATCATTAAAGAGCTTGTTTAATAGATGCTGCAAAACGTTTTGGAGAGTAGCGTAGGGTTTATCAACAAGAGCGTCATTTGGTGAAATTTTCGTGTAGATTTTGTTGATCAACACCAATGCCTCATCGCTTAAAAATCCAGTGTATCTTTTATTTTCTGGATTCTTGCTTTTAAAGTCGGTTATGTTTACGCTCATATTTGAAAGTGATATATCTTTTTTCTTTATATTCAATATGCCATCAAGCCTAGCTCCAGTACATAAAGCAAGTTCTACGAATAACTCTAACGCAAAATCTCCTTTGCAGGCTAGCTCTTTGCGTAAAAGCTCGATTTCCACAAGTTCTAAAAATCTCTCTCGTTTATTATCTGGTTTTTTGATCTTTATATCAAATGGACTAAGATGAGATATAAGCTTTTGTTTTATAGCGTAGTTAAAAATCGTTCTTATTATGCCCATAATAGCATTTGTACGCGATTGTGATAGCTTGCGACCGGTTCTGCTAGACACAGTTTCTTTTATATTTTTAAAATGCTCTTGTATCATCTCGGAGCTTATCAAGCTTGTAACGATACTTCCGAATTTACTTTTATGATACTGCTCATACATACAAATTTGCTCTTTAATGTTTTCCGTTTTATCTGGCGTTTGTTCGAGCCTATAATCAAAAAATGCTTTTGCTATGTCATCAAATTTTAAACCACCTTTAACAAGCTGTTTCTTAGTTATACTATCCGGTAGCTCGCCGTTTCTCTTTTTGGTGTCGTATTCTTTCTTTTTATTATAGGCGTAGGTTACGTTTACGCCTTCTGATTTTGAGCCTACTTTTATGTCTTTGCCGTCTAATCTTACGTAAAAAATCATATCGTTATTTTCGGGAATATAAATTCTAACTCCCGGATATTTATTTGTATTTGCAAATTTATTATAAGACATTAAAGCCATTTAAGGTTTCTCCTTTTACTTAAAAAGTGGCGAAGCATTTTTCCCCTTTATTTCCCCTCTATTTTTATAAAAATACATGATATTTTAGGATAGCTTAGAATAAGCTTAATCAATAAAATCGCCTATTTTAGGTATTTTTGTAGTATATTAGAGGTATATAAAATACTTTAAGAAATAGTATTATACGAACCCAGCATCCGGAGCCATTTATATTCAAAAATCCTTTTAAAACCCCGATTTTTACAATGTTTCAAGAGCTTTAAGTTTTCTTAGTTTTATAAAATTTGTTCCCTATTTGTTCCCGAAATTTTTTAATATTCCAATTTCTCGCCATGTTTTCTAAGTCAATCTAAGATGCTTTATTTTTTGTTTTTAAAAACAAGAAAACATTTTTTATCCTAAATTACTCTAAAATACCCTAAGGAATCATAGGGTATTAAAAATTTTTTCAAAAACTATCCAAAAACTACTCAAAATAGCAAGAGTAAATGAAAAGTACATATAATTAGTTATATAAGAATAAGCATAAGGAGAAAATGGGATGCTTAACGAACTATATAACGATGTAGAGTACAAAACGCTTCTTGAGCACATATCTAGCCAATATAAAGGAAAGGTAGTTCTAGACAGAAAGCAAACCGCAGGGGTTCTTGGCATCGGCGTATCTACTCTTGATCTTCGTATATCGCAGGGCAGAGATATTTCGCGTTATATAAAGATGGGAGATGCAAAGAATTCTCGCATAGCGTTTGCGATAACGAACATTGCGACTTATATTTTTCAAAAAAGGGTTAAAACATGTTCTTAATTTCTATAGTAGATAATAAAGAAAAGGACTAAAAATGAGTAATGCCCTTCAAATAGGCGGACACAGCCTAGTTCTTTGTGTAAGAAGCGAATTCTTGACGCTCAAAAATACTATTATAAGGTATGAGCACAATGTTAGAGAGATCAAACACGCCTCTAAGATCGGATATCTTAGAGGTAACAGCCGAAATAATAGATATATAGCGCTTAGCGAGTATAACAACAACGGCCACATGCGAGAGATTGCAGCCGGAGATAAAGAATTTAATGATAAGAAATACATAAAAACGCTTTTGAGAGAATACCACGAAAAAATCAAAGCCGACTACGAAGCCCAAACTAAAATCTATAAAAACGGCAAGGCGGTAAAGAATCGTTGGCGCAACAACATGGTTGGGTTTTCCGAAGCGATCATAAGTTTCGGCACCGAGCGTCCAAAGATCCCAAAGAAGGACTAAATCAAACCGAAGTTAATTTTGTTAATGCTCAAGTTTCGCTTGACAGAGTTCTTGAATTTGCGAGATAGTACTGTGCAAAACATGGCGTAAAGTGTTTATTGATTAGCGAACATAACGACGAAAAGGCTAAGCATTATCAGCTTATTTTTACGAACTACCAATTTGAAAACCATAAAAATCTTAGGTTTAACGGCAAGGGCGAAACGCTAAAATTTGGCAGAAGTATGCAAGAAATGGGAGGGGCGGCGTTTAAGGGCATAGCATTGCGCGGCGAGCTAGGCTCTAAGATGAGGCATAAAAATATAAAACAAATGCACAAAACCGAAAAAGAGTATAGTAATGAGCAAAAGTTTAAAAATAAAATTAGACAATTCATAGTCGATGAAGCAAGAAAGTATATAAAAAAGAAAGAGTCTATGTTTGGCAAAGACTATTTGAGATTGGAAATCGAGGACGATAAGACTTTTATAACGAGTCTTACGAATTTAGTATTAGATCAAATGCAAAATAATATAAGTATAGTTACCGACGTAGAACTAAAACAAAGGGTTTACGAGCTAACGAATCAACTAATAAACAAGGGTGAGATAATTGCAAAAAATAACGAGCTGAATCAATCCAATGAAAATCTAATCCAAGAAAATAAAAATCTAAAAGAGATTAACGCGAACCTAAACAATCAAGACAATATTATAAAAGATAGGAATTTGCAAATAAACAACCTCTCGGCCGAGCTAATCCAAAAAGAAGATGAAAACAATAAATTAAAAAGCCGATTAGAAAATATTGAAGCTGATATAGCGCAAATAGATAAACTAAAACAAAAAGCCGACCAAAGCGATGCCCTACAAAGCAAGCTCGAAGAAGCTAATACAGATCTAGAAAGTAAAGAAAAAACAAATCAGTCTTTGAAACAAAGAAACGAAGAGCTGGAGGCGTCGATAAGTAACGAGAATGCCTTAAAGGAAGACAATGAAAGCAAGCTACTACAAATCGTTAAACTACAAACTTCTATAAATGGCAAAGTTCAAAGAATATCTGAGCTAGGAGAAGAAGTAAAAGTTAAAGACGAAAGGATATAAAATTTACAGGATAAGTTAACTATATTAGAAAGCTTTAAAACGAAGGTTATTAATTTTATCTCAAAAATAAGCAATTTAATACCGAATTTTAGTAAGCTACTGGATGATGAGCCTACAGAGATAAAAAATGAGATAAAAGGCAAAGCATACAGTAGGGATGGGATGGAGATATAAGCAAGTTATCGGCAGCAAGAAATCTTTAATAGATTGTTATAGAGTGGGTACCGGTAGGACAAATTTTATCAAAATGACTAATATGTGATTTTGCTTTCAAAATACGATTTTAAAGACAAATTTAGCCAAAAGAGTAATATGCTAAATTTGCATATTACTTAAATAATTCTTAAAAAAATATACTAATTTTAAAACTAAATTTACATTTGCAGTTGTATAATAATCTCATAATTTTCAGTAATACCAGAAAGGAGCAAAAATGGAAGAGATCGTAAAGACCACCTGTCCATATTGCGGTACGGGCTGCGGCATCGATCTTATCGTGCGAAACGGTAGAATCGTAGACGCCAAACCCAGCAAAGACCACCACGTAAACGACGGCGAGCTTTGCTTAAAAGGAATGTTCGGATGGGAGTTCGTAAACTCTCCTAAACGCTTAAGCCGACCGATGATGAGAAAGCTAAACGGCGTCTATGACAAGTGCGGCGAGCTTGAAGAAGTGAGTTTTGAGGAGGTTTATGATTTCCTCGCGGATAAATTTAAATCCACCGTCGAAAAATACGGCTCAAGCTCGATCATGGGCTTTAGCTCCGCGCGCTCAAATAACGAAGACAACTACGTTTTCCAGAAATTTTTCCGCGCCCAGGGCAGCAACAACGTCGATCACTGCGCCCGTCTTTGACACGCTCCTACAGTGGCAGGTCTTGCCAGCACGCTAGGAAACGGAACGATGACTAATGATTTGGTCGAATTTGCGACCGATACGGACGTATTTTTACTCATCGGTACCAACACGAGCGAGTGCCACCCGATCATCGCTATGCAGATGCAGCGCGGCCTTCAGCGAGGCGCGAAGATGATCGTCGTAGATCCAAAGCGCACCGATATGGCCAAAAAAGCCGATATTTTCTTGCAAATCCCGATCGGAGCGAATATCAAAACGCTAAATACGATGATGCACGTCATAATCGCCGAAAATTTGCAAGATAGCGAGTTTATCGAGAAGTACTCCGAGGGATTTGAATATCTAAAAGAAGCGGTTAAGGACTTTACGCCTGAGCGTTTCGAGCGTGAAACTGGCGTAAAAAAAGAGCTCATCATAGAGGCAGCTAGGATGTATGCTAAAGCAGGCGCGGCGGCGATTTGCTACACGATGGGTATCACGCAGTTTAGCGACGGTACGTCAAACGTCTTTTCGCTATCAAATTTAGCCGTTTTAACCGGAAATTTGGGCAAAAAGGGTGCGGGCGTAAATCCTCTGCGCGGTCAAAACAACGTCCAAGGCGCATGCGACATGGGCGCGCTGCCTAACGTAATCCCGGCAGGCGCGGTAAATAGCCCTTATGCACAGGAGCAAGCGCGCAAAGTATGGCACTTTGAGCTAAATCCGGTTCCGGGCTTTAAGCTAACGCAAGCGCCGGATAAAATGGATAGCGGCGAGCTAAAAGTCCTCTACGTCTACGGCGAAAACCCCGTAATGAGCGACCCTTGGACCGAGCACTTCGCCCACGCCGTGCATCATCTAGACTGCTTTATAGTGCAGGATTTGTTTTTCACAGAGAGCGCGCATAAGGCCGATGTGGTGCTACCTGCCGCGGGCTGGGGTGAAAAGGACGGAACCTTTATCAACACCTCTCGCCGCGTCCAACGCACGCGCAAGGCTAGTGAGCCCGTTAACGGCGTGGAGCCCGACTGGAAGGTCGTTTGCAACATCGCAAACCGCATGGGGCTAGAGGGGTTTGATTTTGCGAGCCCTGAACAAATTTGGAACGAGCTAAGGGAGCTTATGCCTAAATTTTTCGGCGGTATCAGCTACTATAGACTAGGCAAGCTAGGCGGTATCAGCTGGCCATGCCCGGACGAGGAGCATCCGGGTACGCCGGTGCTTTACGCAGATCACAAGTCCATGCTGCCTGGCGGCAAATTCCGCTTCGCGCCGGTACTTTACGTAGATGATAAAGAGGAGCGCGCAAAGGCTGAGGCTGAATTTAGAGCCAAGATGAATATCCCGGACGGCTACCCAGTCGGTAGCGGCGCGCTTAGTGAAGTGCCTGATGAGGTATATCCGTGCCTATTTACGACCGGACGCAAGGTCTATCACTACCACACCGGCACGATGACTAGAGAGTGTCCGGCTCTTGAATACGGTGCTGGCATCGAGGGCGCGCTCATAGAGGTGAGTCCCGATATCGCTCGCGAGAGGGAGCTAGAGGAGGGCTGCTACGCGCTCGTACAAAACAAACGCGGTCAGATCGCCGCCAAACTGCGAGTAAATCCGGATCTAAAAGAAGGCACGATATTTACGACCTTCCACTACAGCGAGGCCGACGGTAACGAGCTAGCCAACGCCGGCGATCCCGATCCGCTCTCGGGCATCACGCCGCTAAAGATGACGATAGCAAATATCAGGCGTCTAAGCGAAGAGGAATTTATCAAATTTAGAGAGCAAAACGAGATGTCGATGCACTCGGCAAATCCGTATTTATCGCCTGTTAGAGCATAAATTTAGGGCGGGAGACCGCCCTTTTATACTTAAATTTATCCATTTTATTTTAAATTTACCCGCATTCAAATTTGACGAACTACCGCGTAAAATTTAATAAAGCTAAAGAAGCGTGAGTCAAATTTGACGCAGACAAACCGCGTCAAATTTGATGAGATTACTCGCCCCTGCAATCTCGGCGAGAGCGAGCTAAATTTTAAGATTTTATTTTAAGCCTATCGCCAGCATAGTAGGCGAGCTTCCAGGTTGGAGTTTGTTTTAGGTCTTTAAAGCCGTAGCCGCGAGCCTTGACTCTATCGCCGTAGATTTTTTCTATCATAGCCGATTCGCCTACTAGCAGCGCCTTTGTCGAGCACATCGCCGCACAAACCGGCACCTTTCCTTCTGAAATTCTATCCTGGCCGTACTCTTCACGCTCGGCTTCGCTATTTGTCGGTAGCGGACCACCTGCACACATCGTACATTTATCCATAACGCCTCTTGCACCAAATACACCATCTTTAGGGAATTGTG